>NZ_JBQZFV010000032.1:0-812 GCF_052691735.1 Serratia sp. NA_13 | reverse complement strand
TCTTCACGCTTGATACCACGCAGCAGAACACCAACGTTCTCACCAGCACGGCCTTCGTCCAGCAGTTTGCGGAACATTTCAACGCCAGTACAGGTAGACTTAACGGTGTCTTTGATACCCACGATTTCAACTTCTTCGCCAACTTTAACGATACCGCGCTCAACACGACCGGTAACAACGGTACCACGACCGGAGATGGAGAATACGTCTTCGATTGGCAGCAGGAACGGCTTGTCGATAGCACGCTCTGGTTCTGGGATGTAAGAATCCAGGTGACCAGCCAGCTCGATGATTTTAGCTTCCCACTCAGCTTCGCCTTCCAGTGCTTTCAGCGCTGAACCACGAACAACCGGCAGGTCATCACCAGGGAAGTCATAAGCAGACAGAAGTTCACGAACTTCCATTTCTACCAGTTCCAGCAGCTCTTCATCATCAACCATGTCACATTTGTTCATGAATACGATGATGAAAGGAACGCCAACCTGACGACCCAGCAGGATGTGCTCACGGGTCTGAGGCATAGGGCCATCAGTCGCAGCAACAACCAGGATAGCGCCGTCCATCTGAGCAGCACCGGTGATCATGTTTTTAACGTAGTCGGCGTGCCCTGGGCAGTCAACGTGCGCGTAGTGACGAGTCGGGGTGTCATATTCAACGTGAGAAGTGTTGATGGTGATACCACGAGCTTTTTCTTCTGGCGCGTTATCGATCTGGTCGAAAGCACGTGCAGAACCGCCGTAGGTTTTAGCCAGAACGGTAGTGATTGCTGCAGTCAGGGTAGTTTTACCGTGGTCAACGTGGCCGATAGTACC
>NZ_JBQZFV010000031.1:0-4498 GCF_052691735.1 Serratia sp. NA_13 | reverse complement strand
GACGTTAACGTGCGGTTTTGTACGTTCAAACTTTTCTTTAGACATCGATTGTCCCTCTAAGACACGGATAAATCGGTGGTATCACCACATCAACCAAGCATTTGCCTGTTGAATCCAGAACAGAAAGAAAATCAGGGGGCGAGATTATAAGAAGTGGTGCTGATAGGCAGATTCGAACTGCCGACCTCACCCTTACCAAGGGTGCGCTCTACCAACTGAGCTATATCAGCACATCTTGGAGCGGGCAGTGGGAATCGAACCCACATCATCAGCTTGGAAGGCTGAGGTAATAGCCATTATACGATGCCCGCATCCTGGAACTCGGCTACCTGACTTTTCTGTAGAATTTTTAGGTGGGAGAAGGATTGTTCGTCGCTTAACTCTCACCCTTCGGGCCGGCTGCGCGATGCGCTGCACAACTCGAACCTTGCTGAAGGCTTTCGCCTTCCCCTTCCGCAATTTAACCGTTGCGAGTTTATCGCTGGTCAGTTAACTGCCGAAGGCAAGATATGGTGGTGGGGGAAGGATTCGAACCTTCGAAGTCTGTGACGGCAGATTTACAGTCTGCTCCCTTTGGCCGCTCGGGAACCCCACCAGATTTTAACTACTGTGACTTGATTGGTGCCGGCTACCGGAATCGAACTGGTGACCTACTGATTACAAGTCAGTTGCTCTACCAACTGAGCTAAGCCGGCATCAAGTGCAGCGCATTCTAGGTAGACCGGACGGCCTATGCAACAAAAAAATTGCGTTAACTGCACTTTCGCTCACAAATCGCCCAATTTTGCCCACTACCTGGCAATTCACACTGTAAGGCGTGCAAATATTCATCAATCACAGTTATCACTCCCTACACTGTAATTGTTCTTTTGCGAGTGTCGCCCACATATTTTACCTAAACAGCAGTTTCACCCCATTCAGCAAGCTGCGAATTGAAGTAGGAATACGCCGAAAGCGACTTCCGCCTACTGCGCGCCGCTTCGCACAATTGAGATAAACTCATACTAATCGCCAACTTTTGCGAAAAAAGTCTACGTCAAAAACGAAGCTGTCTATAATATGCAGCTTGATTATTATCTGGAGTTGGCGTCCGGCGCCTTTCCCAACCTGCGTTAACAGGCAGAATTTGGCTTATGATAAAAAGAGATCAATCTTTAGCGACGCCCTATCTTCAGTTCGATCGTACCCAGTGGGCTGCGTTACGGAATTCGGTGCCGCTGACACTGTCAGAAGAAGAGATTGTTAAACTGAAAGGGATTAACGAAGATCTCTCTTTGGAAGAGGTAGCACAGATTTATCTGCCGCTATCTCGATTGTTAAACTTCTATATCAGTTCGAACCTGCGCCGTCAGGCCGTACTTGAGCAATTTCTCGGTACTGATGGACAAAAAATCCCCTACGTTATCGGCATTGCCGGCAGCGTTGCCGTAGGTAAAAGTACCACAGCACGTTTGCTACAGGCATTGCTTGGCAGTTGGCCGGAACATCGTAGCGTTGAATTGATCACTACCGACGGTTTCCTGCATCCGAATAAGGTGTTGAACGAACGCGGGCTGATGAAGAAAAAAGGCTTCCCACAGTCTTATGATATGCACAGTCTGGTGAAATTCGTTTCTGAAGTGAAATCCGGCGCTAAACGAGTGACCGCTCCGGTCTATTCCCATCTGATTTATGATGTTGTTCCCGAAGGGAATAAAGTCATCGAGCAGCCGGATATTCTTATTCTTGAAGGGCTAAACGTATTACAGAGCGGAATGGATTATCCTCACGATCCGCATCGTGTATTTGTTTCTGACTTTGTTGATTTTTCAATATATGTCGACGCCCCTGAAGAACTGCTGCAATCTTGGTATATCAATAGATTCCTTAAGTTCCGCCAGGGCGCATTTTCTAATCCTGATTCTTATTTCCATAACTATTCCAAGTTGCCTGAGCCAGAGGCTGTCAATATAGCCACCCAGCTATGGAATGAGATTAATGGATTGAATTTGCAAGAAAATATATTACCAACACGTGAGCGTGCCAGTCTGATCATGACGAAGAGTGCTAATCACGCAGTTGAAAGTGTGCGTTTAAGAAAGTAATTTAATAATAAGCAAGGGGGCCTATTGGCCCCTTATTTTAATGATAATTACTCGGCACTGCGTAGGGATATTTCCCCGCCAATAAACGGTTTAATCACACCATCCTGATCGAGCAATAATGCTCCTTGCTGATCAATACCCCGTGCAATGCCAAAAATTTGCTGCTCGCCAATTAATAGTTTAACCGGCCGATCGATAAAGTTGTCCAATGCGCGCCAGCGCGCAATAAATGGCGCTAAACCATCGATCTCAAACTGCGGTAACGATTGACGCAATTCATTGAGTAAAGTGGCGACCAATTCATTACGATCGATATTAATCCCCGCTTCCTGCAGGTTTATCCAGCCCTGATTAATCGTATTGGCATTGGTTTCACGCATCGCCAAATTAATACCGGCACCAATGACCAGCTGTGCCGCATCACCAGTTTTCCCCGTTAATTCGACCAAGATGCCAGCCAACTTGCGATCGTTAAGGTATAAGTCGTTTGGCCATTTAACCCTGACATCCTGCGCCCCAAGGTCTTTGAGCACCTCGGCCATCACGATGCCAATCACCAGACTCAGACCCATTGCTGCTGCAGGCCCCTGATCCAGACGCCAAAACATGGAGAGATACAGATTGGCACCAAATGGTGAGATCCATTGACGACCGCGACGACCACGACCTGCCTGCTGGTACTCAGCAATACAGGCATCGCCAGATTGCAGTTCGGTAATACGATCCAGCAAATATTGGTTGGTAGAGTCCACAACCGGCAGCACGGTCACACGTTTATCAACCAGTTGGTTAAGAATACGTTCAACATCCAGTAACTGGATAGGGCTAGGTAGGCTATAGCCCTTTCCTGGTACGGTAAAAACATCCAGACCCCATTCGCGGATGGTCTGGATATGTTTATTAATAGCAGCACGACTCATGCCCAGCAACTCGCCAAGATGCTCACCAGAATGGAAATCGCCATCGGCCAGTATAGAAATGAGCTTAAGGGGAACTTTGGTGTCCTTCATGAAAGAACCTCTACGGCATTCAACTCCCCGACCGCACCGATAAAGCGAACTTCCGGCTCCAGCCATACGTCGAACTTTTTCGCTACGGTATTACGTACATGCCGTGCCAGCGCCACCACGTCCTGACTGCTGGCATTATCCACATTAACCAGTACAAGCGCCTGTTGATTATGTACCGCCGCACCGCCAATTTGGTGGCCTTTCAGCCCACACTGGTCGATCAACCAGCCTGCAGCCAGCTTCACCTGACCATCCTGCTGAGGGTAATGCGGCATGCCAGGGTATTCGATAGTCAACGCAGCTGCCTTTTCACTACTGACCAGTGGGTTTTTGAAGAAGCTGCCTGCATTACCCGTCACTTTAGGATCGGGCAATTTGCTGCGGCGCATTGCACATACCGAGTCAAATACCTGACGTGGTGTCACCGTTTCAGGGTCCAGCTTTGTCAGATCGCCATAATTCAGCATCGGACCCCATTGCTTGCTAAGGCGCAGGCCTACACCAACAATGATATGTCCTTTCTGAAAATGATGTTTAAAAATACTTTCTCGGTAGCCAAAACCACAGTCAGATGCGGCAATGCGATCGATGGCACCCGTAGTCAGATCCAATAGATCAACGTAGTCACATACGTTCTTGAATTCGCTACCATAGGCACCGATATTCTGAATGGGTGCAGAGCCGACCAGGCCGGGGATTAACGCCAGGTTTTCCAGCCCAGGAATGCCGGTTTCTAAAGTGCGACAAACCAAACCATGCCAATTCTCACCAGAGCTAACGTGGAGGAACCAGCCATCTTTCTCCTCTCGGATGTCGATACCTTTTAATTGATTGATCATTACCGTACCGGAAAAATCATCAAGAAACAGGACGTTACTCCCTTCCCCAAGAACCAGCAGCGGCTCTTGACGCTTCTGTGTTTTCTGCCAAACCTTGATCATTAATTCGATTGTTTCTGCAATGACCAGATGCGCTGCGTTGACCGGGAGCGCAAAAGTATTGTGTGTTTTTAATGACGCGCTTTCAGTAGACATAACGATAAATACCTATACGGAAATGAACCTTCACCTAGTCTACTCGATTCGGCACGCCAGACTAATATTTGTTTTCATCGATAGGGCTTTTATCTGGAGAATATCCATCGGGGGAATGTTTTCTATTGTTTTATAAGGAATTTTCTATATAAATGAATGAAGTAATAAGTTCCAGGTAGAAACCAGAATGATTAATACCGCCATTTCCTCATAACTGAGTCTTATTACCGCAAACTAAAATATCCCATCCCAATTGGCTTATATATATTTAAAGTTATTTATCATTTTTAAACATTGTTGATGTTTATATTAAAGATAGCCAGCTGGCTTTGATTCGGAGGATATTGTGATGTGGTGTCTACTATCAAGA
>NZ_JBQZFV010000030.1:0-5436 GCF_052691735.1 Serratia sp. NA_13 | reverse complement strand
CTCCACAAGACGATATCCAGAACCTTCGGGTTCAAAAAAATATCAAGTCTTGAAGAGTGACCAAGCAATACGTTGTTTCGTTGGCTTGCCCAACAGAACGACGATTACGAAAGTTAATTTTCGAGCATCGCTTCACGAGTTGAAGCAAATCAAGCTTTTAATTGAAGAGTTTGATCATGGCTCAGATTGAACGCTGGCGGCAGGCCTAACACATGCAAGTCGAGCGGTAGCACAGGAGAGCTTGCTCTCTGGGTGACGAGCGGCGGACGGGTGAGTAATGTCTGGGAAACTGCCTGATGGAGGGGGATAACTACTGGAAACGGTAGCTAATACCGCATAACGTCTTCGGACCAAAGTGGGGGACCTTCGGGCCTCACGCCATCAGATGTGCCCAGATGGGATTAGCTAGTAGGTGGGGTAATGGCTCACCTAGGCGACGATCCCTAGCTGGTCTGAGAGGATGACCAGCCACACTGGAACTGAGACACGGTCCAGACTCCTACGGGAGGCAGCAGTGGGGAATATTGCACAATGGGCGCAAGCCTGATGCAGCCATGCCGCGTGTGTGAAGAAGGCCTTCGGGTTGTAAAGCACTTTCAGCGAGGAGGAAGGGTTCAGTGTTAATAGCACTGTTCATTGACGTTACTCGCAGAAGAAGCACCGGCTAACTCCGTGCCAGCAGCCGCGGTAATACGGAGGGTGCAAGCGTTAATCGGAATTACTGGGCGTAAAGCGCACGCAGGCGGTTTGTTAAGTCAGATGTGAAATCCCCGCGCTTAACGTGGGAACTGCATTTGAAACTGGCAAGCTAGAGTCTTGTAGAGGGGGGTAGAATTCCAGGTGTAGCGGTGAAATGCGTAGAGATCTGGAGGAATACCGGTGGCGAAGGCGGCCCCCTGGACAAAGACTGACGCTCAGGTGCGAAAGCGTGGGGAGCAAACAGGATTAGATACCCTGGTAGTCCACGCTGTAAACGATGTCGACTTGGAGGTTGTGCCCTTGAGGCGTGGCTTCCGGAGCTAACGCGTTAAGTCGACCGCCTGGGGAGTACGGCCGCAAGGTTAAAACTCAAATGAATTGACGGGGGCCCGCACAAGCGGTGGAGCATGTGGTTTAATTCGATGCAACGCGAAGAACCTTACCTACTCTTGACATCCAGAGAATTCGCTAGAGATAGCTTAGTGCCTTCGGGAACTCTGAGACAGGTGCTGCATGGCTGTCGTCAGCTCGTGTTGTGAAATGTTGGGTTAAGTCCCGCAACGAGCGCAACCCTTATCCTTTGTTGCCAGCACGTAATGGTGGGAACTCAAAGGAGACTGCCGGTGATAAACCGGAGGAAGGTGGGGATGACGTCAAGTCATCATGGCCCTTACGAGTAGGGCTACACACGTGCTACAATGGCGTATACAAAGAGAAGCGACCTCGCGAGAGCCAGCGGACCTCATAAAGTACGTCGTAGTCCGGATCGGAGTCTGCAACTCGACTCCGTGAAGTCGGAATCGCTAGTAATCGTAGATCAGAATGCTACGGTGAATACGTTCCCGGGCCTTGTACACACCGCCCGTCACACCATGGGAGTGGGTTGCAAAAGAAGTAGGTAGCTTAACCTTCGGGAGGGCGCTTACCACTTTGTGATTCATGACTGGGGTGAAGTCGTAACAAGGTAACCGTAGGGGAACCTGCGGTTGGATCACCTCCTTACCTAATGATATTGATTGCGTGAAGTGCTCACACAGATTGTCTGATAGAAAAGTAATGAGCAAAAGCGCTACCTGTTGATGTAATGAGTCTCTGACTCATGCTGATACGAACCGATTAAGACGTGAGTCTGATCGGGATTTCGTGTCCCCATCGTCTAGAGGCCTAGGACACTGCCCTTTCACGGCTGTAACAGGGGTTCGAATCCCCTTGGGGACGCCATTCCGATAATGAGTGAAAGACATTATCACCGGTGCTTGCTGCACCGAAAACATCTTAAAGATGACTTTACCGAGTCATGTTTACGATATTGCTCTTTAACAATCTGGAACAAGCTGAAAATTGAAACATGACAGCTGAAACTTACTCCTCCGTAGAGGTACTGGAGTAAGGAGTACCCTGTCATAGAGTCTCTCAAATGTAGCAGCACGAAAGTGGAAACACTTTTGGGTTGTGAGGTTAAGTGACTAAGCGTACACGGTGGATGCCTAGGCAGTCAGAGGCGATGAAGGGCGTGTTAATCTGCGATAAGCGTCGGTAAGGTGATATAAACCGTTATAACCGGCGATACCCGAATGGGGAAACCCAGTGCAATTCGTTGCACTATCATACGATGAATACATAGTCGTATGAGGCGAACCGGGGGAACTGAAACATCTAAGTACCCCGAGGAAAAGAAATCAACCGAGATTCCCCCAGTAGCGGCGAGCGAACGGGGAGGAGCCCAGAACCTGAATCAGTTCTTGTGTTAGTGGAAGCGTCTGGAAAGTCGCACAGTAAAGGGTGATAGTCCCGTACACTAAAATGCATTAATTGTGAGTTCGATGAGTAGGGCGGGACACGTGACATCCTGTCTGAATATGGGGGGACCATCCTCCAAGGCTAAATACTCCTGACTGACCGATAGTGAACCAGTACCGTGAGGGAAAGGCGAAAAGAACCCCGGCGAGGGGAGTGAAATAGAACCTGAAACCGTGTACGTACAAGCAGTGGGAGCCTACTTGTTAGGTGACTGCGTACCTTTTGTATAATGGGTCAGCGACTTATATTTTGTAGCAAGGTTAACCGTATAGGGGAGCCGTAGGGAAACCGAGTCTTAACTGGGCGAATAGTTGCAAGGTATAGACCCGAAACCCGGTGATCTAGCCATGGGCAGGTTGAAGGTTGGGTAACACTAACTGGAGGACCGAACCGACTAATGTTGAAAAATTAGCGGATGACTTGTGGCTGGGGGTGAAAGGCCAATCAAACCGGGAGATAGCTGGTTCTCCCCGAAAGCTATTTAGGTAGCGCCTCGTGAACTCATCTTCGGGGGTAGAGCACTGTTTCGGCTAGGGGGCCATCCCGGCTTACCAAACCGATGCAAACTCCGAATACCGAAGAATGTTATCACGGGAGACACACGGCGGGTGCTAACGTCCGTCGTGAAGAGGGAAACAACCCAGACCGCCAGCTAAGGTCCCAAAGTCATGGTTAAGTGGGAAACGATGTGGGAAGGCATAGACAGCCAGGATGTTGGCTTAGAAGCAGCCATCATTTAAAGAAAGCGTAATAGCTCACTGGTCGAGTCGGCCTGCGCGGAAGATGTAACGGGGCTAAACCATGCACCGAAGCTGCGGCAGCGACGCTTAGGCGTTGTTGGGTAGGGGAGCGTTCTGTAAGCCGTCGAAGGTGGCCTGTGAGGGTTGCTGGAGGTATCAGAAGTGCGAATGCTGACATAAGTAACGATAAAGCGGGTGAAAAACCCGCTCGCCGGAAGACCAAGGGTTCCTGTCCAACGTTAATCGGGGCAGGGTGAGTCGACCCCTAAGGCGAGGCCGAAAGGCGTAGTCGATGGGAAACAGGTTAATATTCCTGTACTCGGTGTTACTGCGAAGGGGGGACGGAGAAGGCTAGGCTAGCCGGGCGACGGTTGTCCCGGTTTAAGCGTGTAGGGGGAATGACCTGGTAAATCCGGTTATTCATTCAACCCTGAGGCGTGATGACGATGCACTACGGTGCAGAAGTAGTTGATGCCAAGCTTCCAGGAAAAGCCTCTAAGCATCAGGTAACACAGAATCGTACCCCAAACCGACACAGGTGGTCAGGTAGAGAATACCAAGGCGCTTGAGAGAACTCGGGTGAAGGAACTAGGCAAAATGGTGCCGTAACTTCGGGAGAAGGCACGCTGGCGCGTAGGTGAAGAGACTTGCTCTCGGAGCTGAAGCCAGTCGCAGATACCAGCTGGCTGCAACTGTTTAATAAAAACACAGCACTGTGCAAACACGAAAGTGGACGTATACGGTGTGACGCCTGCCCGGTGCTGGAAGGTTAATTGATGGGGTCAGCCGCAAGGCGAAGCTCTTGATCGAAGCCCCAGTAAACGGCGGCCGTAACTATAACGGTCCTAAGGTAGCGAAATTCCTTGTCGGGTAAGTTCCGACCTGCACGAATGGCGTAATGATGGCCAGGCTGTCTCCACCCGAGACTCAGTGAAATTGAACTCGCTGTGAAGATGCAGTGTACCCGCGGCAAGACGGAAAGACCCCGTGAACCTTTACTATAGCTTGACACTGAACATTGAGCCTTGATGTGTAGGATAGGTGGGAGGCTTTGAAGCGTGGACGCCAGTCTGCGTGGAGCCAACCTTGAAATACCACCCTTTAATGTTTGATGTTCTAACTCGGCCCCGTGATCCGGGGTGAGGACAGTGTCTGGTGGGTAGTTTGACTGGGGCGGTCTCCTCCCAAAGAGTAACGGAGGAGCACGAAGGTTAGCTAATCACGGTCGGACATCGTGAGGTTAGTGCAAAGGCATAAGCTAGCTTGACTGCGAGAGTGACGGCTCGAGCAGGTACGAAAGTAGGTCTTAGTGATCCGGTGGTTCTGAATGGAAGGGCCATCGCTCAACGGATAAAAGGTACTCCGGGGATAACAGGCTGATACCGCCCAAGAGTTCATATCGACGGCGGTGTTTGGCACCTCGATGTCGGCTCATCACATCCTGGGGCTGAAGTAGGTCCCAAGGGTATGGCTGTTCGCCATTTAAAGTGGTACGCGAGCTGGGTTTAGAACGTCGTGAGACAGTTCGGTCCCTATCTGCCGTGGGCGTTGGAAGATTGAGAGGGGTTGCTCCTAGTACGAGAGGACCGGAGTGAACGCACCACTGGTGTTCGGGTTGTCATGCCAATGGCATTGCCCGGTAGCTAAGTGCGGAAAAGATAAGCGCTGAAAGCATCTAAGCGCGAAACTTGCCTCGAGATGAGTCTTCCCTGGGAACATGATTCCCCTGAAGGAACGTTTAAGACTAAGACGTTGATAGGCTGGGTGTGTAAGTGCAGCGATGCATTGAGCTAACCAGTACTAATGATCCGTGAGACTTAACCTTACAACACCAAAAGTGTTTTGATTTGAGACAAAATCGTCGGGAACGATTTTGAACGCCGCTTGCGGCGGCCCCGAAGGGGTGAGTATCAGGATGATACGAATACTCTATTTTCAGCGAATGTTCCGAGATTGGTTCTGGTGGTTACTGAAGTAACGGCCAGAATGAAACAGAATTTGCCTGGCGGCAATAGCGCGGTGGTCCCACCTGACCCCATGCCGAACTCAGAAGTGAAACGCCGTAGCGCCGATGGTAGTGTGGGGTCTCCCCATGCGAGAGTAGGACACTGCCAGGCATCAATTAAAGTCGAAAGCCTCATGCGAAAGCATGAGGCTTTTTGCTATGTGCGAAAAAAACAGACGCCGCTACGCGGCG
>NZ_JBQZFV010000029.1:0-6848 GCF_052691735.1 Serratia sp. NA_13 | reverse complement strand
AAGGCCTATGTGCAGGGTGAGCCGCAAGCGATAGCAGACAAGACGATTGGTCGGGGGCGGTTCAGTGCGGTGGCGACTTTCCAGCTGGACTATGAGTAATGGCTTTGACTGGCTGGGGCCCCGGATAGCCCCGAGAGGAATGAAGAACCATTGGGCACCTATGACGCGGCTTTATGAGCAGGCACGCAAGCGGAAACTTTCGACGACAGAGACCGACCTGCGTGTGCGGGACTATGAGGCCCCGTGGATGAATGGGCAAAGTTTCTCTTACAAAACGTTGAGTGAGCTATTGCCCGTATTATCGAAAAATTACTTTGGAATAACCTATGCAACGCTACTTACGTATCGCGCTTATGATACTTGTACCGCCTATGATCCTAAACGCTACCGCTGCTCCATACCCAGTAGTAACGTCCATACGTACTACCATTACCAGTGCAACGAGCGCCACCTACGCCGTCACTCTCAGTTTGATCGACATCCCCGCGGCATCGCAACCCGCCCCTCTGGGCTATTGGGTCGGTCTTGGACACCGCCATGATGCCTTCCCTGGTGGGATTGACACTGCTAACTTTTCTACATCGGAGGGGTGCTCTCAATCCTTTCCGATCGAATGCTCAACCCGGGTGATAAGTGGAGATACCCTATCGTCGGCCGCCCTGCGAGCCTTCAATAAAGGCCCCTCGAGCGGTATTCTAATGCACAATGGTGATGGTAATGGCGGGGAATGTGTCGGTTATGTGTCTGCGGCAATGAACCAGCAACCATGGTCTGCCGCCATATATCCTCCAGGGTCCTGTATGTATGCTCCTCCCGGGCGCGACTGGTGTGAAATCACCGAGCCTACGCTCGAAATCGACCATGGGTCAATCCGTCTTACTAACGGAGCCACGGACCAAAAGAAAGAACCCGTCACAGTTAACTGCACAGCGCCTATGACGATGCAACTCGTTTTTGGCCAGGATATCTTAACGCTTGCGCCGGGTGTCAAAAGCAAGCTCTCTACGCAATTCCCCGGCGGCACCCAATGGGTTCGGATGCAAGCCGGTAATAATTCGGGGTCGGTAGTGAGTGAGCTGAGCCTGCAGGGGGCGAAAGCCGGAGCCTACAGCGCCTCGACAATCCTTTATGTTATATACCCATAGTGCCTACCGTGCAAAAACAGAGCACCACAGACCGTAATCGTCTGGCTCGAATGGGGGAACGGTCAATCTTGGAATGAAGAACGGAAGGATGACTTGCCGTAATCCAGCACCGTTCGCCGGGGTGCTGTCACCACTGAATAACGGTGGTGGTGAGAGTGGCTTCACAATGTATCTCCCTCTAGAAACGTCACCCATCTGCCGAGGGACCGAGTGCGCGATGGGGGAGGGTGAACACCAGGGTTATCTGGCCTTCATCGGACTTTCAAAAGCACAGGGCTAATCCCATTTGAAAAGTAACCAGATAAAACCATTGAGGCCCTATCGCTCAATATTAATCAGGAAGAAATTTCAGGATGAATATGGATATCTCAGATTTGATTTTTGCCATACTTCTATTTGTATTTGCTGTTTTTTCCTTATATCGACACACTAAATTACGAAAAAAAAATCCCTCATGCTAAAAAATAAACGGCGCTGGTATGGCTCATGACATTGCTGACTATCGGTGGGCCTGATAAAGGTGGACTTGCCCCTATAACTCCAGACTCATCGACCCTCTTATTTAGGCCTGCCGGCGTCGCAGATATTCCCGCGGCGAACACGCCGTCGGCTCAGCCAGTGCCGTTCAATCAGGCGGGCGGCAAGCTCCAACTGCGGGAAGGGAGCAACGTCATTGCGCTGAAGGCCTATGTTCAGGGCGAGGAGCAAGCGATAGCAGACAAGACGATTGGCCGGGGACGGTTCAGTGCGGTGGCGACTTTTCAGCTGGACTATGAGTAATGGCTTTGACTGGCAGGGGCTGTGGTCTGCCCCGCTGGGGCTCCGGATAGCCCCGAGGACAAGAGAGAACCATTGGGCACGTATGACGCGGCTTTATGAGCAAACACGCAGGAGGACACTGTCAAAGGCAGAGACCGATGGGCGTGTGTGGGAATATGAGACCTGATGGATTAATGGGCAAAGTACCGCTTACAAAATGCTGAGTGAGTCATTGCCTGCCTTATCAAAAATCGCAATGGAATAACTATGCTACGCTACCTGTGTACCGCCCTGTTGGTACTCGATCCCCTTATGATCCCAGCTGCTAACGCCGATCCGTACCCGGTAGTAACGTCCATAAGCACTACCATTTTTAGTAGCACGTCAGCCCAATACGACATCACTCTCGATATACTTGATGTACCGGGTGCTTCCCAACCCGTTCCCGTAGGATGGCTTGTGGGATTAGGCCATCGCCACGACGCGTTTCCCGGAGGTGTCGACACAGCACGGATAGGGATGGGCCTCAATAACTGCATCTACGGCATTTCATGCACCGTAAGGGCTGTGGCCGGTGACACTATGTCCTCTGCTGCTCTCCGGGCTTTCAATAAATCAACGACTCGATCCGGGTTCACGCGACACGACGGCAAAGGGAATGGAGGGGAATGCGTTGGATACATCGGCGTCAAGGTCACCGGGGTCCCTTGGTCTCAGGCCATATACCCTCCAGGCTCCTGTGTGTATGCCCCGCCCGGGCGCGACTGGTGTGAAATCACCGAGCCTACGCTCGAAATCGACCATGGGGTGATCCGTCTTACTAACGGAGCCACGGACCAAAAGAAAGAACCCGTCACAGTGAACTGCACAGCGCCTATGACGCTGAAACTCGTTTTTGGCCAAGATATCTTAACGCTTGCCCCGGGCATCAAAAGCAAGCTCACTACGCAATTCCCCGGTGGCACTCAATGGGTTCGGATGCACGCCGGTGATAATTCGGGATCGGTAGTGAGTGACCTGAGCCTGCAGGGGGCGAAAGCCGGAACCTACAGCGCTTCAACAATAATGTATGTTATCTATCCATAGTGCCTGCCGCACCCAATCAGAGCACTGCAGACCGTATTCGCGTAGCGCGAATGGACATTCGACCGGTCTGGGGTGAAGAGCTGGAGGATGGCTCGTTGTAATCCTCCCGCTCGTCGGGGTGTCGACACCACGGAATAACGGTGGTGACTCATCAAAATCGTCTTTGGATGGTGACAGCAAAGTGGCGGCTCACGTCTTTCAGGGGGAGAGGCTTCACACCGTATCCCCCTCCATAAAGACTGGGGGCACGGTGAAAGCTAGGGCGATCGAGCATTCATCGGCGTCTCAAAAACACAAGGCTAATGCTATTAAAAAATAAAATGGATGGGGCCTTACAACCTCAATGTTAATCAGGAAGAAAATTTCAGGATGAATATGGATATATCAAATTTGGTTCTCGCTGCATTTCTATTTTTATTTGCTGTTTTTTCCTTATATAGACACACTAAATTACGAAAAAGAAAATCCCTCATGCTAAAAAATAAACGGCGCTGGTATAGCTCATGACATTGCTGACTATCGGTGGGCCTGATAAAGGTGGACTTGCCCCTATACCTCATATCATGCAGTATCAGGCCATGTCAGGTTTATTCGGTTGCATTAGTAGTACGGGAGTACTACTATGTGAACAAGGATGCAGCAGACTGGTTTATCCAGACATCCCGCTACCAACGCAAGTTGGTCAGGCCAAGTCCGGTAAAGGCGCTTCTGAATACCAGAGTAGTTTTCTGGCGAAACCCACCTTAAGGTGGGTTTTGTTATTTCAGGGGTGTGGTAACGGCTTGCCGGCCAGTAACTTGCTTGCGATAACAAAGAACCCTACCTTTCCGCCTCCAGGCTTGGCATCAACCGCATAGGCGCTGGTCACATGTATCCGGAGTTTTTTCCGTTCCCGGAACGCTTTGAAGGGAACGTGGTAATAGCAGCGCTCGCCCTCTTCATTCAATGCCTCTATCACCGCATAGCTGCCATAGCCGGCATGGATAATTTGCTGACGATCCAGCGACAGTATCATGTCTTTAAGGTAGCGCTGCGCCAGGCCGTAACGGTTTTTACAGAACGGGCGTGACTCTTTAGGCGAGTGGTACATCAGCGCCCTCTTCTCATCTTCGCTCTGTTCCGGGTAATCTTTGCAAAAGCAGTGAAACGAGTAGGAGACGATAAATTTATACACCTTGTCTGGCTTACCCTCGCAGCGGTGCGTGTAGAGCACTTCGTGGGCGTCAAGAAAGGAGAGGTCCCAGGTGATCCCCCCTGCATCGGTGAAAGGACGCCATTTTTCCACCTCATCAATTTTCACGTTTGAATCTCTCCCAACATGACTCTCCTTGATATTCCAGATGCTACGAAGCAGTAGCGAATGGCTGGCATGCTAACACAGGCGGTGCAGGCGTTCCTGGCCCAGTGGGAGCGAAGCTGCGATTTGACGACATTTGGCCTCCATCACTGAAATTTCTCAGATGTGATTATAAAATCGCCAATTAAGGTACCTCATGATGAGACCTGCAATGGAGTGATTTTACGGAAAATTGGCAAGATGAGGTCGAACAGAGAGATCTTTAGTTATTAAATGCTGAACAATTAGCTCTGTTGCCAGGAATGACTGATAAAGGTCGTCTGGATTTCGCTATCCAACTGAAGTTCATAGAGTTATATGGTCGATTCCCTGAAGATAACAGACAAATTAATACTGATGTTTCTCAGGCATTAGCCAAACAATTATCTGTTCCCATCGACGCTATTACTTCATACGATCCCTGTTCCTGCCAGGGACAAAGGTATCGGCGGACAATTCGGGATTTTTTAGGATATCGACCGTCTACCGGCGCAGATCTGAAACAACTTTTCCATTGGTTATGCCATGAGGCGTTACCGTTAGATCCTCTGGCCCGTCATGGTCGGGATGTTGCTTTCGACTGGTATCGTACCCAGCGAATAGAACCGCCAGCCAGCGATGAACTCGACAAGACTATACGTTCTGCCGTTCGTCATTATGAAACACTATTACAAGCTGATATTTACAACCGGCTGAGTATTGACAGTAAAGTTGCCATTAACCGCGAGTGCCTGACGCAGGCCCTGGGCCAGTTTTCCCAACTGCTGCAGGCCCACGGCCGGGGGCGGGGCTGGAGTGACCGGGATGGCCGGGGCGGCAGCCCTGACCGCCAGGGTCTTTTTGAGCGCCGCCACCTTCCGCTCCAGGCGGGTAATGGTGCCTTGCTGGCGCTGGAACTGCGCCTCTTTGGTTTGCCAGCGGGCCGTTACGCATAGTCATTCTCTGGTCAATGGGGGGAATTCACCCTGCGTTCGCGGGCAGGGCCAGGGTGACGCTCTCTGAGGCGGAAAGCCTCCGGGGGCGTGTGGCGGGGCATTCGGTTGGCGGCCAATGGGCGGTCAACTGACCTATCACGTTGCGGAGCAGCCAGTAATTGAGATCTGGCGAACGGTTGATCCCCAATTTCACCATGGCATTGTGTTTATGAGCACTCACGGTTTTCTGGCTGATATGCAAAGCGCGGCTGATCTCGCAGGCGCGCAGGCCATCGGCCAGGTAACCTAAGATCTCTCTTTCGCGCGGTGTTAGCTGGGGTGAAGAAGAAGCAAGAGAGACCGGGTTGCGTTTTTGCGGGTGAAGGAGGGGGAGGGTGTCTAACGTTCGTGTCATGATCTGCATGGCTGAGTCCAGGCTCTGGCAGCGATAAAAAATCCCATCCAGATCCTGGTATTGGGTTTTATCAAAGAGGCCGGGTGTTTGCTTGAACATAAAAATACGCTGATGTTGGGGGCACGTTTGACGCTGGGTTAAATAGCGCCGTTGCGCCCCCTTTTGTTCGGAAGAAAAGAAGATCACATCGGCGTAGTCTTTGGCAGCGAGCGTACGGCTAAATACCCAATTAACCCGTAGGTGGTTAAAATGCTCCACGATCGCCTGCGTAAAACCAAGAGCAAAATAGATATTGGGTTCCACGATCAGCACATTCACTGGCGATGTCATGGGGCCTCCTGCATTAAGATTGTGAACCCGTTGGGGGGCCACGTTGGTTATCAACACACTGCCGGGCCCTCAGGTCGGCAGGTTCTCACGGTCTCTGCTTCCCGGCGGCAGACGGCTTTCATCCCCCACCGTCCCGGCCCACCTTTTCCGGGCAGATAGACCAACGCAGGGCGTTTTTCACCGGGTGTGGGGTCACTTGTATCCAGCCTTTTGAAACCATTTTCAGTAATAAATACCGGGTTTTATAAATACTAAAGTTACAGCTTTCAGCGATGTCACGGGTGCTTGGCCAGGTTTCAGGGGCACCCGGTGTCCGCCCAGCCTGGGGGGCCCAGAGTTGCAGGATAGCCTCGACCAGCCGAGCGTTTGGAGGGGACAACGCGACGGGGTCTTTGATAAATAGATTCATGCCGTCCTTCCTTATCCATTGCAGTGGCGCTTGCAAACAGGCCTCCTGGAGCGGGGCGCTCTCCGTGACAACCGCGTTAATTTCACGCCTGGAAAGGTTGCGTTGTCCTGATGACGAAGGGAATAAATCAAATCCTTCTCGCTCACGGTGCGTCCTAATAGAGGGGCTTCATTTTGGTTTATTGTATCGCAAATAATTAAATGTCGATCTATTATATCGCATTATTTTAATTATTCAGAATGATAATCTGTTTAAATGATTTTTTTCAAGATTAAAGATCGCAATTATTATTTGTTGTCCGGGGTGAATAGCGTTATCTCGTGTATTTAAACGTAGTATGTTTTTTATGTTTTAAAAATGATTTCTGTTTGCAATAATTTATTCCGTAGGCCGACAGGACAGGTTGCATTAGCTTTTTTATATGGGGCCTCCTGCGCTCATTGGCTATTAGAGT
>NZ_JBQZFV010000028.1:0-10707 GCF_052691735.1 Serratia sp. NA_13 | reverse complement strand
AGCCGCGTATGCGGCTTTTTTCATACTCAGAAAATCAGTGTGATATCAGCTGGCTTTCTGCTCGTGTGACTGGCGGTAGGCCACCAGATCTTCGATGGTCAGTACGTGCATGTCATGCTGTTTGGCGAACAGGATAACTTCTGCCGCATGCGCCATGCTGCCGTCATCGTTGGTCAGTTCACACAGCACGCCGGCAGGTTTGAAACCGGCCATTGATACCAGATCAATAGTCGCTTCGGTATGACCACGACGGCTCAGCACGCCACCCGGCTGCGCACGCAGCGGGAACACGTGGCCAGGGCGGTTCAGATCGCTCGGCTTGGCGTTATCGGCAATCGCTGCACGAATGGTGGTCAGGCGGTCGGACGCGGAAACACCGGTCGTCACGCCCTGCGCCGCTTCGATAGTCACGGTGAAGGCCGTCTGGAACTGGCTGGAGTTGTTGGTCACCATCATCGGCAGTTCAAGCTGCTGACGGCGCTCTTCGGTAAGACACAGGCACACAATACCGCTACCGTGGCGAATGGTCAGCGCCATCTGCTCAACGGTCATGGTTTCTGCGGCGAAGATCATATCACCTTCGTTTTCACGATTTTCATCATCGAGCACCATCACGCCGCGCCCATTGCGCAATGCTTCAAGAGCGCGTTCTACGCGTTCTACCGGCGTGCCGAAATCTGAAAGTAGGGTCTGATTCATGGTAAAAAACCTCATTAGAAAATTATGGATTACCAGAACCAGGGCGATCTTGAGGAGTAGCTAGCAATAGCTAAAAAAATAACGCAAGCGGGCGCAAACCCGGCAGATACCGTTACTCTCTCCCATCCGGACTATAACCGTCGGCCCCGGAATTACACCGGATCTGCTGACCTCTAACCAAACTGCAAAAGCTGGTTGAGCGCTCGCGGGCTTTCACCGTAGAAGGTGATTTACCGCCGGTGGGGACTTGCACCCCGCCCTGAGAATAAGCTTCTCGACTATAACGCTAATGATTAATCAGGGCAATTGGCAAAAGCATAATTCGGTCAGCCGCAGGGAATGCGGTTAAATAGTTTATCCGGCGGGCAACTCGCATTACACTAGGCGACAGCTATTAAACTCTGAAAGGGATACGCCATGATTGACCCGAAAAAAATTGAACAGATCGCACGTCAGGTGCATGAGTCCATGCCTAAAGGCGTGCGCGAATTCGGGGAAGACGTTGAGAAGAAAATCCGTCAGGTGTTGCAGTCACAGCTCACCCGTCTGGATTTGGTCAACCGCGAAGAGTTCGACGTGCAGACCCAGGTACTGCTGCGCACCCGTGAGAAACTGGCGTTGCTGGAACAGCGTATGAGCGAGCTGGAAAGCAAGCTGAACGCCACGCCTGCTGCGCAACAGCCAGACGCCGAATAAGTTACCCTTAAGGGCGCGGCAACGCGCCCTTAGTGCGGTTTGAGCACCGCCTGCGCCTTAAGCCGCAACACCAGCCAAATCAGCGCGAACATCCCCAGCGCATACAGGCTTTTCCAGCCGATAATCACCATCAACAGCACACACAGCCCTAAGCCTGTCGCCGCCATTAGCCGCGAACGTCCGTGCAATATTCGACAGCCCGCCAGCATGCACAGCAGATAGATCAGCACGAAGATGCCATTGGCATACACCAGCAGCGTATCCAGCGGTAGCTTCAGAGTATAAATCAGCAAGGTGAACAGTAAACAGCTGCCTACCACCGCGCTTAATGCATTGACCGGTGCCTGTCCGGCAGACAGCCTGGCCAGCGCGCTGGACGGACGATCCTGCGCCTGCGACCACACCAGCCGGGCGAAGCTTTGAGTATAGATATTCACGCTGGCAAAGCAGGCCAGATAGCCAATGATGCAGGCCACCCACAGCGCATGCTGACCAAACAATTGCACCACAATCCCCGGCAACGACGCAGCCGCCGCCTGATGCTCACCGTAGGCGTGGAAATGCAGCACCGCCACGGTACAGCCCCAGTACACCGTCCCGGCGACCAACATGCCAAACAGCAGCGCACGCGGAAAATCGCGTTCAGGGTTACGGAACTCGGTTGCCAGATGGGCAAATGCCTCCAGGCCCACAAAGCACCAGAACATCACTGCCAGTGCATGGAACAGATTGGGCGAGGAGATTTCGTGGATTGCCGGCCAGGGAATTTTGGACAGTGAGATGTCGCCGCGCCACCAGATAGCGGCCACCAGCGCCACCACCAGAATAGCGATTAGCGTTTGAATATTGGCGCTGGAACCTGCGCTGCGCGAGCCTAAAAACCAAATCACCACCAGCGTGGCAATTTGCACCAACAGCAGGACATTGGCGCTCCAGCCGAAAGTGGCCTGCCAAAAACCGGCGGCAATCTGCAACGCAGCGGGTAACCCAACCGGAATAACCGATAAAAACAGCCAGCCGGTGACTTTCGCCATACGCGGACCAAAGGCCAGCCCGACAAAGTGCGCTGCGCCAGCCGCGCTGGGGAAGTGGCGGCCCAAAGCCGCAAAGGCGATGGCGATCGGGAACACCAGGATAATCAGCAACGGCCAGGCCCACAGACTATCGCCTTGTGCCACCTGTGCCGCCAAAGCCGGCACGGCAAAGACGCCGGTACCCAGCAGTGAAGTGGACAATAGCCCAACGCCCTGCGCCAAACTCAGCTCTTGCTTCAGTCCACTCACTGCCCACCGCCGTTTTCAGCGAACGTTAGCCACGCCCGTCTTTGATTGCCTTGATGATGTTGGTGGTCGACAGGCCGTCTTCGAAGTTCAGCACTTTGACGTCGCCGCCATTGGCCCATACCTCAGTACTACCGGCGATATCTTCAGGCTTGTAATCGCCCCCTTTCACCAGCAGATCCGGCAGGATATCGGCGATCAGGCGTTGTGGCGTGTCTTCTTCGAACGGCACCACCCAGTCCACCGCTTCCAGCGCACCCAGTACAATCATGCGGTTTTCCAGCGCGTTGACCGGACGGGTTTCGCCTTTCAGACGTTTAGTGGAAGCATCGCTGTTCACTGCCACAATCAGGCGATCGCCCAGCTTGCGGGCATTGGCCAGATAAGAGACGTGACCGGCATGCAGAATGTCGAAAATGCCGTTGGTCATTACTACTTTTTCACCGCGCTGACGGGCTTGCGCCACGGCGGTTTTCAACTGGGCCTCGGTCATCACACCAAAGCCCGTTTCGGCCCGGCCGCGTACCGCGTTTTCCAGTTCAATGGGTGAAACGGTCGAAGTCCCCAGCTTGCCTACCACCACGCCGGCAGCGGCATTGGCCAGGAAACAGGACTCTTCCAACGTGTTGCCGGCAGCCAGTGCCGCGGCCAACACGCCGATAACAGTATCGCCGGCACCGGTTACGTCAAACACTTCCTGCGCCAAAGTGGGTAAATGCAGCGGCGCGATGCCCGGCTGCAACAGCGTCATGCCGTGCTCGGAACGGGTGACCAGCAGAGCGGAAAGCTCAAAGTCCGCCACCAGCTTCATGCCGCGTTCAACCAGTTCGGCTTCGTCTTTACAGTGGCCAACTACCGCTTCGAATTCGGACAGGTTTGGCGTCAGCAATGTCGCGCCGCGATAACGCTCGAAATCGGAACCCTTTGGATCGATCAGCACCGGTACCTTGGCGGCTCGCGCCAGTTGGATCATGCTCTGTACCTGGCTCAGCGCGCCTTTGGCGTAATCTGACAGCACAAGTGCGCCAATCTGCGGCAGCGCCTGCTGAATACGTTCCAACAGCGGCTGCGGATCGACGTTTGAAAAACCTTCTTCGAAATCGAGGCGGATCAATTGCTGGTTACGCGACAGCACGCGCAGCTTGGTGATGGTCGGATGCGTCGGCACCGAGACAAAATCACAGCGTACGTTGACTTCATTGAGCTTGGCGCTCAACGCCCGCGCGGCATCATCAATACCGGTCAGGCCCACCAGGCGTGAATTGGCGCCCAGCGAAGCAATGTTCATCGCCACGTTAGCCGCACCGCCGGGACGCTCTTCAATGGTTTCAACCTTAACCACCGGCACCGGCGCTTCCGGTGAAATACGGCTGGTCGGCCCATACCAATAGCGATCCAACATGACGTCACCCACCACCAATACCCCGGCGCGGCGAAAATCAGGCAGTGTAACTTTCATCCGATAACTCCAAAAAAGTACAAAATTTTAGTGGCGCAGATATTACCACAGACGTCTGTAATAGCTGCAAAACGTATTGCGCAATCGGCCTGCTCAGCCCAGCCACTTCGCCCAACTGGCGCGGACTTGTTCACGTTCGGCGGCGAATTGTCCGTTACCGACCTTGCCGGAATGCTCCTGCAACGCCAGATGATGGATCTCATCGCGCATGGTGACGTAAGCCTGAGTCAGTGCGCGCGCTTCCTCTTCCGGCATGATGTTGTAATTGGCCATCAGTTCGAAAATACGCACGTTATCAGACCAACGCGTCAGGCGCGGTTCGGCCGCCGCATAGCCTAAGACCAGATACTGGGCAATAAATTCGATATCGGTGATCCCACCCTCGTCGGCTTTGATATCAAACAGTTCACGCTGCTTGTTGCCAAGGTGATTGCGCATTTTCTCGCGCATCTCACGCACCTCGCGCTTCAGCGTTTCCAGATCGCGCGGTTTGCACAGGATCTCCCGGCGGATAACGTCAAACTGCTGATGCAACAGCGGATCGCCATGCACAATGCGCGCCCGTACCAGCGCCTGATGTTCCCAGGTCCAGGCTTCGCTCTGCTGATAATCGGCAAAGGCGGAGGCGGTGCTGACCAACATGCCTGCCGCCCCCGACGGCCGCAGGCGGGCGTCCACTTCATACAAAATACCGGACGAGGTACGGGTGCTGAACAGGTGCATTACCCGCTGTGCCAGACGCAGATAAAACTGACGACCGTCAATGCTGCGATCGCCGTCGGTCATCACCTCCGGCGGACAATCGAGGATAAACACCAGGTCAAGATCGGAACTGTAACCCAGTTCCCAACCACCCAGCTTGCCGTAGCCAATTACCGCAAAACCACGCCCTTCACGCTCCTGTAAATGGGTCGGCTGGCCATAGCGCGCCACCATGTCGCCCCATGCCTGCTGCACTACCACGTCGATGATCGCCTCTGCCAGATAGGTGAGGTGATCGCTGACTTTCATCACCGGCAGCGCACCAGAGATATCCCCGGCGGCAATACGCAGTTGCTGGGCCTGTTTGAACTGGCGTAGCGCTTCCAGCCTTTGTTCTTCGTCGTCCTCCGGCACCCGTAACAGGTACTGGCGCAGCTCGCTGCGGTAGGCATCCGGGGCCACCGGCTGATACAAGGTCGCCGGTTCCAGCAGTTCATCCAGCAGCAGCGGATAACGCGACAGCTGATTGGCGACCATCGGCGAAGCGGCGCACAGGCGAATCAAATGGTTAAGCGCCGCGTGGTACTCCACCAGCAGCTCAAGATAGGTGGTACGGGTCACAATGCTCAGCAGCAGTTGCGTCAAACGCAGCAGCGCGGTCGGCGCGTCCTGACGCGGACAGACTTCCGCCAGCAGGCGAGGCATCAGTTGGTCGAGCACGTCGCGGCCACGCGGGCCAATGGTACGTTTGTCGACGTCATGACGAAACTCGGCGATGGTGCGCAGCATCTGTCTGCGCGCCTCTTCGTCCAGGTGCGGCGTCAACGGGGCCAGTTCGTTCTCTTCCAGCGCGTCCTGCCACAGGCTGTGATAGTGCTGATAGTCGGGATCTTCACCGACATCCGGACTATCACAGCCAATCAGGTCGTTAAATACCGCCCTGACCGCCTGCATATGGTCATCCAACGCCAGCAGCAGGGCCGACCAGTCGTCGAACCCCATGCCCCAGGCCAGCCGCGCCTGGTCGAGTTCATCTTGTGGCAGCGTTTGCGTTTGTTGATCAGCAATCGCCTGCAGCAGGTTTTCCAGCCGGCGCAGGAACAGGTAGCTGGCACTCATCGCCTGTACCTGTTGCGGCTCCAGCAGCCCCAGTTCCCCCACCGCCTGTAGCGTCGGCAGCAAGGAACGCCCTTGTAACGCCGGCTCACGGCCGCCGCGGATCAGTTGGAATACCTGGGTGATAAATTCTATTTCGCGGATGCCACCGGCACCCAGTTTGATATTGTCTTTTAGCCCGCGCCTCCGTACTTCACGGGCGATCATGCCTTTCATATTGCGCAGCGACTGGATCACGCTGAAATCGATATAGCGACGGAAGACAAACGGCCGCAGGGTCTTGCGCAGCTCTTCGCTGTAGACGTCTTCCGAACCGCCCATCAGCCGCGCCTTGACCATCGCATAACGTTCCCAGTCACGGCCCTGCTCCTGATAATAATCCTCCAGCGCGGCGAAGCTCATCACCAGTGGGCCGCTGTCGCCGAACGGCCGCAGCCGCATGTCCACACGGTAGACAAAGCCGTCGATGGTTTGCTGATCCAGCGCTTTGATCAGCCGCTGCCCCAGACGGGTGAAGAACTGGGCGTTATCCAGCTCACGCCGCCCGCCCTGAGTCTGGCCGTTTTCAGGGTAGGCAAAGATCAGATCGATATCGGACGAGAAGTTCAGCTCACCGCCGCCCAATTTCCCCATACCGAGGATCAGCAGCGGCTGCGGCACGCCCTGAGCATTGCATGGGGTGCCCCATTCACGGCAGCAGGTTTGGTACAGCCAGTCGCGGGCGCTGACTATCAGCGTTTCCGCCAGCCCACTCAGCTGCAACAGCGTTTCTTGCGTGCTGCATTGGCCCAGCGCCTGCGCCCAGGCGATCCTTACCAGCGTCTCGCGGCGAAACAGGCGCAGTGCGCGCATCAGTTGCGCTTCGTCACGCACCTCTTCCAAATCATCCTGCAGCCAGGCGGCATAATGTTGCCACTCGTCCGCCACCGGCGGTTGCTTGCGCAGCGTCGCCAGCCATTCCGGCTGGTTGAGCAACATGTCGCAGACAAAGTCGCTCGACGCCAAAACCCACTGTTCCTGATCGCTGAGCGCGCTGTCCGCGCCCTGAGTTTCCTGAAAACGCTGCACGATGTTCTGTGCCTGAGTCTGTAACGCTGCTGAAAGTGGCAACATAGTGAAAGATCCGTTCTGCGGCCTGCGCCAGGCAGGCCTACTTAATTAGCGGAGGGCGCCGTTTAACCAGAATGGCGCATGCGATAAGGCCTGCTTGCGGCTGCCTTCGTACCAGCCCTGACGCCGTTCGGCCACCGCCAGCTGCAGCTCGCGCCATCCGTCAATATAGGGGCCGGTTTCGTCATCAGGGTAAGCCCCGGACAGCAGGATAAATGCCGAGAGCTGACGCGTCAGGCGCGGCAGCTGTTCCTCGTATTCGTCATCGTTCAGCGTGCGGGTGAAGGCTTCTTTCAACTCGGCGGCGCTGCGCCCCAGCATAATGTCGCTGAAACGTTTGAAGGAGCCGTCAAGCTTGGCCTGCGCCTTGGCATCGATAAAGGGTTTCCAGGCACCAGCCACCAACCACGATGTGAGCGCCAACTTACATTGCAGATATTCCGCGCTGTAGCACAACGCCTGTGGCTGAGTGGTTTTATCAACCAGCAGCGGCTCCAGTGCGGTCAACCGGGCGCGCAGATCGGCGCTGGCCTTGCGTGGTACCAGGCCGCCGAAAATCACCAGTGCCTGGCGGATCAGCGCAATCGCCTCCATCACGGAACGACGGGCCTGAGTATCGCCACGCAACCACAGTTCTTCGTGATATTGCCAATGGCTCAAACCCAGTTCAAAACTGGCGATCATCCCTTGCTCAACGGTGGATTTAGCGGCCGGTTTCAATACCGCCAATGGTTGACGCTCGCGCGGGACGTTGCCCTGCGCCAAATGATAACCTCGCGCCGCCTTGCTCAGGCTGCCCTGACGCAGGCCGCCGTGCTCCGCCAGTGCGTTGGCCAGCGCCAGCAAATCGGCGGTATTGCCTTCCTTCAATTCCAGCTCGATTTCGCAAAGTGCTTCGCTCAGTTCCCCGGCGCTCACTTCACCCTGATCAAGGCCAACCTCAATCTCGCTCTTACCGTAAGTGACCACCCACTTCTCACGCACGAAGTCGGTGCGAAACAGCGGTTGCAACGCCTGCTGCAAAGCCGGGATATCACAACCCTGCGGCCAGATATCTGCCGGGAATCGCTCCAGCGCCAGCTCTGGCGTAGCGATCGCCACATCATATTCCGGACGCTGATGCAAGCCCGCGACCACCTTACCGGCGGTTTTGATGGTCATTTCATAACTGTCGTCGAACCCGCGGATACGGAGCCCCATATCCTGCCCACGCAGGAAATTGTCGGCGGTTTCGAAATAAATATTGGTCAGTTTTTGCGGCGCAGAATGCTGATTCGGCCAGGCGGCCAGTTGCTGCGGCAAGGCGGCAACCGCATCCTGGGTGGCAATAAATTTCAGTTCGATTTCAACGGTCATAAGTCTTTTACACCAATAAGTTACGCATTCGCGTCAGCCTTCGCGGCGGCGGGCCTGGCCTGCCACGTTCTGCCCGGTGACGCACAGTTGCCGTTATCTTACCGCGATTCCCGGCGCCTTAACCCTGCTAACTGCAGAAAAAACCTGTTACGTTATAAAACACTGCGCAACTCACAGAATCTGCCACAGTAAGATAGTTCTCATTCCGGTTTTTGCGTTGCGTCGTCAGACTGAACGCTCTACTATCGTTCCCATAAATTCACACAGAAACGATGAACTAATGCAGAAACTACGCCTGATTTGCCTTGCCGTGCTGAGCTTCAGCATCACTTGGGGCGCCCATGCCGAAGATAAACGCTATATCTCCGATGAATTGAATACTTACGTCCACAGCGGCCCGGGTAATCAGTACCGTATTGTCGGCACCTTGAACGCCGGCGAAGAAGTGACCCTGTTGAGCGTAAATGACAGCACCAACTATGGCCAGATCCGCGATGCCAAGGGCCGTAATACCTGGATCCCATTGGATCAGCTGAGCCAGACACCAAGCCTGCGCACTCAGGTGCCCGCACTGGAGCAACAGGTAAAAACCCTGACCGATAAACTGGCCAATATCGACAACAGCTGGAACCAGCGTACCGCTGAAATGCAGCAGAAAGTGGCCGGCAGCGACAGCACCATCAGCGGCCTGCAGCAGGAAAACCAGGATTTGAAAAATCAGCTGGTAGTGGCGCAGAAAAAGGTTAACGCCGTTAACCTGCAGCTCGACGACAAGCAGCGCACCATTATCCTGCAGTGGTTTATGTACGGCGGCGGCGTGGCTGGCGTAGGCCTGCTGTTGGGTCTGCTGTTGCCACACCTGATCCCGCGTCGTAAAAGCAACAACCGCTGGATGAACTGATTAAAGTATCGTTCGGTTTGAGATTGGGCGCCTGCGGGGCGCCCTTTTTATTGGTTTCGGCAGCGCGCCGCTAATTGAGGTAATCTGGTCAACAGAGCCTTGGGATAAATGCAGGAGTTAATAGTGAAGACTTACCTGGTCGGCGGTGCCGTCCGCGACAGTTTGCTTGAGATACCGGTAGTCGACCGCGACTGGGTGGTGGTCGGCGCTGCGCCCTCAGAACTGACAGCGCTGGGCTATCAACAGGTTGGTAAAGACTTCCCGGTGTTTCTCAACCCAAAGACACATGAGGAATATGCGTTGGCACGCACCGAGCGAAAATCCGGCCAGGGATATACCGGTTTTACCTGCTACGCAGCGCCGGACGTGACACTGGAAGAAGATCTGCAACGTCGTGATTTAACCATCAACGCCATTGCCCGCAGCGCCGACGGTGAGTTGATCGACCCTTTCAACGGCGTAGCCGACCTACAAGCGCGGGTGTTACGCCATGTATCTGAAGCTTTTGGTGAAGATCCGTTGCGCGTGCTGCGCGTGGCGCGCTTTGCCGCCCGCTTCGCTCATCTGGGTTTTAGCATCGCCCCGGAAACCGCCGAGTTGATGCTTCAGATGGCGAACAGCGGCGAACTGGCGGCGCTGACCCCAGAACGGGTCTGGAAAGAAACCGAGAAGGCGCTGCAGAGCCAAAGTCCGCAGGTCTATTTCCAGGTGCTGCGCGACTGCGAGGCGCTCAGTGTGCTGTTCCCGGAGATCGATGCTTTATTCGGCGTACCGGCCCCCGCCAAATGGCACCCGGAGATCGATACCGGCATTCACACGCTGATGACGCTGGCTATCGCCGCCCAACTCAGCCCCGAGGTCGACGTACGCTTTTCGGCGCTGTGCCATGATTTGGGTAAAGGGCAGACGCCAAAAGAGTTCTGGCCACATCACCACGGCCATGGGCCTGCGGGCGTTCTGCTGGTCGAAGCACTGTGCCAGCGGCTGCGAGTCCCCAATCCGGTACGCGATCTGGCCAAGCTGGTCGCCGAATATCACGACCTGATCCATACGGTCAACAAGCTGCGCCCTGGGACCCTGCTGAAACTGTTTGATGCGGTCGATGTTTGGCGCAAACCACAGCGACTGGAACAGATGATCCTTACCAGCGAAGCCGACGCCCGTGGCCGTACCGGTTTTGAAAACAACCCTTATCCGCAGGGTGACTACCTGCGCCAAGCGTTTCAGGTGGCGAATGCGGTATCGGTCAAAGAGGTGGTGGCCAGCGGCCTGCAAGGGCTGGCGATCCGCGATGAGCTCAAACGCCGTCGTCAACAGGCGTTGGCCGACTGGAAACAAACCCAGGATATTCTGAAAGACCAGGCATAAAAAAACCCCGCAGCGCGGGG
>NZ_JBQZFV010000027.1:0-13374 GCF_052691735.1 Serratia sp. NA_13 | reverse complement strand
CAACGGCAACAGGGAGAGCCAGCATGACCAAGCGGATTTGGGGCGTAGTGCTTATCGCGCTCAGCGTTTGCAGCGCCGAAGCGAAGGCAAAAAATCAGGGCCACGGCACGCTAAACCTGGGCGGCGAGATCGTCGAAACTCCCTGTGGAATTGCCGGCGAAAGCCTGGACCAGACCGTTGATTTCGGGCTGATATCCATGACCGACGCCGCATTGGATACGCAGCCGGTACTGATTGGAAGCCGCCGCAACTTTGAGATCAAGCTGGTGAATTGTGAATTGGCCAGCCAGGTAAAACCCGACTTTATCTACCGCGCCGCCACCGTCACCTTCGACGGCACGGCTGACAGCCGGGATCCCGAGTTATTGGCCGTTTACGGCGAAGCGAAAGGCGTGGCCATTGAGCTGCTGACCGCTGCCGGTACCCCGATCCCGCTGGGTAGCACCACGGCGGATTATCAGATTGTCGCCGGCGACAATACGCTGCGCTTTAGCGCTCAGCTACGTATTAACCCTGACAGGGCCAGAGCCGGTGGATTCAGCTCTCTGGCGAAATTCACCCTGTCTTATCTGTAGCGCCTCGTTAGGTGGGTGCCTTTCACAGGGCACTGAATGACATCACGTATTACGTATTCAGGTCGTACAGGATGACCTGCTATTGAGCGCGGATTTGCCATGAGTGATTATTCTATGACGTCATTACTGACACGGAAAAAAATACCCCTCACCGTCATCCTATCTTTCCTCTGGGCGCATTCGGCTTTTTCCGCCACGGAATTTAATACCGACGTATTAGATATTGGCGATCGCAGCAAAGTGGATTTATCGCGTTTTTCCGACGCCGATTACGTCATGCCGGGTGCCTATCTGCTGGATATCAAGATCAACCAGAAAACTCTGCCGCAGCGCAGCATCCAGTATTACCCGTCGCCAGACAAAAAGGATCGTTCTCGCGTCTGTTTACCGCCGGATCTGGTCGAGAAAATGGCGCTGAAAGAAGAAGTCCTCAAAAAAATCACTCTGTGGCACGACAACGGCTGCGCCGATATCAGTGGCATCAAAGGAGCGACCATTTCCGACCGCATTGGCGGGGGCGTGCTGGCGATCACTATTCCACAGGCCTGGATGAAATATTCCGATCCGGACTGGACACCACCGGAACAGTGGGATGACGGCATCCCTGGTTTGTTGCTGGACTACAGCATCAGCGGCCAGGTCGGTAAGCAGAGCCACAATAACAACACCGCAGAAAACCTCAGCAGCTACGGGACGGTCGGCGCCAACCTGGGTGCCTGGCGTCTGCGCGCCGATTATCAAGCCAATTACAATCAGCAGGCCGGTCAGCGTGACAGCAATTTCGACTGGAACCAGATTTACGCCTATCGCGCACTGCCGATGCGGGCCGCCAAGCTGACCCTCGGCGAAATCTTCCTCGATTCGGACGTGTTCGACTCCTACCGCTTCACCGGCATTAATCTGGCCAGCGACGAGCGCATGCTGCCGCCAAACCTGCAGGGCTATGCGCCGGAAGTGCGCGGCATTGCCAAAAGCAACGCCAAGATAACCGTGTCGCAAGAAGGCCGCACGCTGTATGAAACCACCGTGCCTGCGGGCCCCTTTGCCATTCAGGATCTCAACAGTTCGGTACGCGGTCGGCTGGATGTGAAGGTAGAAGAACAGGATGGCAGCGTATCGACCTTCCAGGTCGACACCGCCACTATTCCTTACCTGACGCGCCCCGGTTATGTCCGCTACAACGTCGCCGTGGGCAAGCCCTCGACTTACGATCACCGTACCCAAGGGCCGCTGTTCTCCGCCAGTGATTTCTCCTGGGGGTTAACCAGCGCCTGGTCGCTGTACGGCGGCGCGTTGCTTGGCGGCGATTACAACGCCTGGGCACTCGGCCTGGGCCGTGACCTGAACGTGTTTGGCACCATGTCGGCGGACGTGACGCAGTCTATCGCTCGCTTGCCCAATGAGCCGACTGCCAGTGGGCTATCGTTCAAGGTCAACTACGCCAAGCGCTTTGATGAGATGAACAGCCAGATCACCTTTGCCGGCTACCGCTTCTCACAGCGCAAATTCATGAAAATGTCGCAGTATCTGCAGGAACGCTACAACGATGACGACGAGCGCTACGACGGACGGCAAAAAGAGCTATACACCATTACCGCCAGTAAAACCTTTATGGCGGAAGACAGCGCCAAGGCGATCACCGTTTACCTGACCTATTCGCACCAAACCTATTGGGATGCCAGGGCGCAGGATCGTTACGGGTTATCCACCAGCAAATTGTTCAGCGTCGGCGATATCAGCAACATCACCGCATCGCTGTCGGCCTATCGCACGACTTATCACGGCCGCAACGACGACAGCGTGATGCTGAACTTCAGCGTACCAATTGGCGATCGCCGCCGTATCGGCTACTCGCTGCAAACCAGCAACAGTGACGTGACGCAGATGGCGTCTTACAACGACTACACCGATCCGAACAACACCTGGCAGGTGAGCGGTGGCTTTAACCAGGCCGGCAAATCGCTGGCCCGGGGTTACTACAGCCATAACGCTTCGTTTGGCTCGCTCAACGCCAGCGCCTCTTATCAACAGGACGGCTATTCGTCGCTCGGCGGCACCTTCCGCAGCGGCATTACTGCTACCCGACATGGCGTAGCCGCACACCAGAACTCCAGTAACGGCGGTAGCCGAATGATGCTCGATACCGACGGCATCGCCGGGGTGCCGATCAACAACGGCCGCGCCTACAGCAACCGCTTCGGCCTGGCGGTGATCTCCGACATCACCAGCTACTACAACACCGACACCCGCATCGACGTCAATACGTTGGCGGACGACGTGGAAGCCACCCGAGCCGTCGTCCAGGGCACGCTGACCGAAGGCGCCATCGGCTATCGCCACTTTGAGGTGGTAAAAGGCAGCAAGCTGCTGGCCACCATCAAACTTGCCGACGGCAGTGAGCCACCATTCGGTGCCACGGTACTGAGCGAGCGTGGCCGTGAAGTGGCCGTGGTGAACGACGGTGGCTCGGTCTACCTGACTGGCGTGCAGCCGCAAGAGCAACTGGACGTCGCCTGGGAAGGCCAGCGTCAGTGCCGCATTGTCATACCGGGCGCCGCCAAGCCGCTGGATCAGCTACTGCTGCCGTGCGCCAAACTGTAATCCGTAACGCAGAGAATTGATGATTATGAACAACGTTCCGTTAGCAAAAATGGCCACGCTGGGCCTGGCATTAGCCGCTGCAATCCCCGCCGCCAACGCGGCGATATCGCTGGATCGCACCCGTGCCGTTTACCTCAGCGACGCGAAATCGATCAGCCTGAATATCGTCAATGAAAACAAAGAACTGCCTTTCCTGGCGCAGTCCTGGCTGGAAAACGAGCAGCACCAGAAAATCACCTCGCCGCTGGTGGTGTTGCCGCCGTTGCAACGGGTAGAGGCCAACGAACGCAGCGTGGTGCGCATCACCAAGACGCCGGAGGCCGATAATCTGCCGCAAGATCGCGAGTCGGTGTTCTATTTCAACCTGCGGGAGATCCCGCCAAAAAGCAGCAAAACCAATGTGATGCAGTTGGCGCTGCAAACCCAGATCAAACTGTTTTATCGCCCGAAGGCTATCGTCGCACCAAAAGGAGAAGTGTGGCAGGAGAAGCTGGTGTTTCACAAAAGTGTCGGTGGTTTCACCGTTGAAAACCCAACACCGTTTTATATCACCCTGACCGGGATGACCCGTCAGACGCAGAAACAGGGCGGCGGCGCACTGGGTGGCTTCCAGCCAGTGATGCTGAAACCGAAATCCAGCGAAACCCTCAAGCTGAGTGACAACGGCCTCAACAGCTTTGTCGTCACCTATATCAATGACTACGGCGGTCACCCGGAGCTGCGCTTCGCCTGTAACGGCAGCGTATGCAACGCCGTGCCCGAGACCAAAAAATAAGGAGATTCCGCATGGCTGAATTCACCGGCGGCCGCCTGCGGCCCCTGCTGATCGCCGCGCTGCTGGTTAGCGGCAGCGCGACGGCGGCAACGCCACTGGGCGTGATCCAAGGCACCACCGGCACCGTCAGCTTTCATGGCGGCCTGCTCAGCTCCCCGTGCAGCCTGACGCCGGACAGCCAGGATCAGTCGATTGATTTGGGTGATGTTAACGCGCGCGATTTTCAAAACGCCGGCGATCAGAGCACGCCGGTGCGTTTTCGCCTCTCTTTCCGCAACTGCCTGCTGGGGGCCAAAGCCTTGGCAGATAACCCGGCAGGACAGCGCAACGGCGATGCCGGGCAGCTCTATTTGCAGGGTGAACAGGCCGCCACGCTGGTGTTTCTCGGCGAAAGCGATATCAACAACCCTGACCTGCTGAAACTGAACGGCGGCGTACAGGGCATCGGCCTGCGTTTGAAAGATCAGCAGGGCCATGCGCTATCGCTCAACCAGCAGAGCCGGCCTTACATTCTGCAGCCCGGCAGCAATACGCTGTGGTTCAGCGCCAGCGTGGAATCCACGCAGCGGGCGGTGATGGCGGCCGGTTTTTCCGGCGTAGCGCACATTCAGGTGATTTACCTGTGAGGTTCACAAACGTGATGAAAAAAACCTACCTTAACTCCTGCCTGCCGCTGGCACTGGCGCTGACGGCTCCAGCCGTGTGGGCCAACGGCTATGTCACGCCGGACGGCGGAGCGAAACAGTTTTATATCGACCTGAATGAAAGCAATATCACCAACAAGGTCGGTTTTACCAAAGAGTTTCCCTATTCGTTAGGCGGCACTTATACCGGCAAGGTCTATTGCGACACCCCGATCCCCGTTAGCCCACACTTTTATAAGTCGGATTCGGCATTGCCTGCGTCCGAATACGGCAATGGCTATTTAAAACTGAATGACTTCCTGGACTTGAAAGCCGAAGTTTGGATCGCCGGCAATAAAAACGCCTATATCACCGTACCGTTTTATAACGAGTCCAATCTGCTCAACCAGCACTCCTGCAAACCGCCTTATTTGCAGGTCAATAACTATGGCAGTGGCTCCAAAGGAAAAATCACCTTCCGGGTACGCAAAAAAATCATCAATGGCGTGCAGATTAACGACCGGCAAATCATCGAGATGTATGGCCGGTTAGGGTCAACCGACGCAGGCTTTGGCCCTAACCCGATGGCGCAGGTATTTATTCAGTCCGCCATTTTGTATGTACCAGATAAGTGCGTGGTGAATGAAGGCCAGCTGATCAGCGTCGAATTTGGTGAAATCAGCGGCAGTAACCTGAACGGCACCAGTTATCCACAAAACATTCCGGTGCGCTTCCAGTGTGAAGGCGGCAGCTTTGAGGACGGCACGTTGAATATCAAGCTGGCGGTCTCCGGTACCCCAGCGCCTTTCAGCAACAACGCGTTTAAAACCGATAAAACCGATCTCGGCATCGAGATCAAACATAACGGTAGCTTGGTGATCCCGAATGAGTTTTACCCGGTGCCCAATATCGGTAACGGCGGTAGCTGGAATTTAGTTGCCGCACCGTTGGCCAACGGCGGCAAGGAAATCGCGGAAGGGGAATTTAACGCCTCAGCCACCATTGTGGCAGCCTTCGAGTAATTCAGGGAGAAACAGACGATGCGTTTACGCGCTTTAGCGATGCTCAGTTGCACGCCCTTTTGGTTTACAACATTGCCGGCTCTGGCAGATACCGAGTTGGTCGGTTCTCCGCTGCAGTTCCACGGCACCGTGGTGAGCCGGCCGTGCAATATTGAGCCGCAATCGGCCGATCAGTTGGTGAAGATGGACACGATTATCGTCAAAACGCTATACCGCTACGGCCATAGCACCCCGGTGCCGTTCAACATCAAGCTGACCGACTGTAAAACGTCGGTATTCAAATCCGTCAATGTCACCTTCAGCGGTACCGAAGACAGCGAGCTACCTGGCAAGCTGGCGATTAATAACGGCACCAACGGTGCCGCCATCGCCCTGTTTGACAGCAAAGGGGCCGATATTGATTTGAACCAGGCCACCAGCGCGATGGCATTGCAGGACGGCGCCAATATTCTGAATTTCACCGCCTATGTGCAGGGCCACCCCAGCGCGATACAGAATAAAACTATTACCGAGGGCGAGTTCAGCTCGGTGGCCAATTTCGTTCTGGCCTACCAATAGGCCCGGCGTCTGCAGGAATAGTGATGATATCCAAACCCAAAACAGCCTGGTTATTCGGGCTGGCGGCGTTTTATTGCCTGATTGCCATGCATATTTACTGGCCCAATCGCGGCGGCAGCGGTTTTTATCTGCCGTGGAATCTGGTCGGGGGGATATTTATCGCCCTGACTAGCCTCGGCACCATGCTGTTTTGCCGACCGCCGCTGGCGGTCTCCGGCTTTTTTAACCGGCTGGCGCTGGGGGGACTGATTTTATTTTTGCCGCTGCTGTGGGCGCAACAACCCTGGCTAAGCGAAGTCCTACCGCGCCTGATGGGTTTGGCGCTGGGTATCATGGCCTACTTCGCACTGTTGCAGATCCCGCTCGATCGCCAAGGGCGGCGCAGGCTGCTGACTCTGTTACTGGCGGCAACGGTGATCGAGGCCCTGTTCGGCCTGGTGCAATACAGCCTGCTGCAGCCGGGCAACTGGATCGGCTATAACAGCCTGAAAAACCGCCCTTACGGTATCTTCCAGCAGTGGAACCTGATGGCCAGCTTTATGGCTACCGGCCTGGCGCTGGCACTGTATCTGCTGAGCACCCGCCGCACTTTGTCGCGCAGTCTTCAATGGCTGGCCGCCGCCATGCTGCTGCTGGCACCGCTGTTGTTGGTCGTTATTGCCTCACGCGTCGGCCTACTGGCTGCCCTGCTGCTGTCACCGCTACAACTGTGGATGCTATATCGCCTTAATCGCCGCCGCGCCACCCTCTCCCTGTTGCTGCTGCTGACCGGGGTAGCCGCCGGATTACTGCTGGTGCAGCTCAACGGGGCGACGCGGGCGGTCACAGTGACAGAGCCGATTTTCTACCGGTTGGCTTATTGGCAAGAAGCCCTGCGCATGATCGCCGAACGCCCGTTGTTTGGCTGGGGTTACGGCCATTTTCAGCACGATTTCCTGCATCATTTCTACACCACCCGCAATAGCGGAATGGAAAGCGTCGCCATCAGCCACCCGCACAACGAAATTTTACTGTGGGGCATCGAAGGTGGCCTGCTAAGCCTGAGCGGCATTGCCATGGTTGGCTGGGGATTATGGCACTTACTGCAACGCACCCGAGTATTGCCACTGCGCCCAGCCCCCTGGATGGCGGCACTGCCGATCCTGTTGCATATGATGGTGGAGTACCCGCTTTATCTTTCCGCTGCCCACGCCGTGCTGCTACTGGCAATCTTGCGCGCGGGTGACATACGCCGCCGTTGGCGGTTGCCTCTTCGGCCACAACAGACAGTGCGTCTGCTCACCGGTGCCGCGGCCTTATTGATCCTGCCCTATCTGCTCAACGGTCTGCACAGTGCGCTGATCATTACTGCGGTAGAGAAAACCGGCCTGCGGCAGTTTGGCCCCATGAGCCGGGTGATAACGCCGACGCCCTGGCAGGTACGTTATGACTACGACGTCCAGTTACAGCGGCTGCTGCAATATCCGCAAACCCGCGATGCCGCCACGTTGCTGAATTACCGGCAATGGGCAGAAAACGAAATCCGCGTGCGGCCAGACGCCAATATCTACATCAATCTGGTGACGGTCAGCCGCCTACTGCAACAACCCCAGCGGGCCGCCGAACTGCAACATCAGGCTCGTCGACTGTTCCCGCACGATATGCGTTTTGAGGAGTAATCATGCTTAATATTCAGTTCACCCTACTGGGCAGCGATAACTTTTATCAATTCGGCTTACGGCTATTGCTGGAAGGATATCTGTATGACCTGAACACCAGCAGCCGTAGATATTCGGTCGATCTGCAAAATCTGGAACCGATAGAAATCGTGTTTCGTACTCTGGAAGAGGCTTGCGGCTGCGCACGTTGCTATCAAAGCCCGCACCAGACACCTCGTCACCGGCAAATGACTGTGCTGATCCTTGATGATCGCGACACCCGTTATTCACACGCCCATCCGGCGCTGTTCAGCATTAACCGTCGTGACACTACCGCGACGATCCGCAACAAATTGCAGATGGCGCTGGAACAGTTTTGCCAACAACCCTGGGTGGCATTGCATGCAAGCGGTATCTGGAAATGTCGGCAGTGTCGCATCGCCGCCCTAAGCAGTTGCGAGAAGAAAGTGCTGAGACTGATGAGCACCGGCATGTCCGCCTGCACCATCGCCGGTATGCTGCACCGCAGCCAGAAGACCATCAGCGCCCATAAGCGCTCGGCGATGCGCAAACTGAATGTGCGCAAAAACACCGAGCTGAACAAAATGCTGTTAAATCAGATGGGATTAAACTGACAGCGGTTTCTTTTGCAGGAAAATCTCCGCCAGCATGCAGCGTGCGCCACCACCGCCAAGATCTTCAATAATGTCAATTGGCCCCAGCGCCAGCCGGGCATAGTCGCCTATCAGCGCCTGCTGTTGCGGGGTGAAACTGGCCCAGGCGCGGGTCGACATGGCATAGACCGGGCAATCGTCCCCGGCTCGCAGTTCCAGTACGTTGCAGGCGAAGGCTTCCATCTGAGTGAAACTGACGTCAATAATGGTTTTCCCGCTGCGTTCCAGCGTTGCGACCAGCGCGTTTTTTTGCGCCTCGCTGCGAATACTTTCAAGGCAAATTATGGCGTATTGCACTCCGACACTCATCATCACATTGGTGTGATAGATCGGCTGATTATTAGCATCCACGGCGTCAAACCAGACAATCTGATAACCCGAGTGGCGCTCAAATTCGTGGCCAACCTCCGGCGAGCTGCGGGACGACTGGCAGCAGTAAGCCAGCCGGTGTTGACGATCCAAGATCAGCGAGCCGGTGCCTTCCAGAAAGCGCCCGGCCAGCTCGTGGGCAGAAAGATCGACACGCCGTTCAACCACAAAGTCATTGGCGAGCTGCGCAATAATGTCCTGGCGACGCTCTCGTCGTCGGTTGACGGCTTCCATCGGAAAGGTGAACAAGGTGCCGTCCGCCATCAGGGCAATCCAGTTATTGGGAAATAATGCGTCCGGGGTTTCCTGTCCTTCAATCTCATCCATCACCCTGACGTCGACACCGGCCTGCCGTAATGCATCAACGTAGCCGTTAAAGGCAATGACGGCCCCAGCAGCATGATCCTCATGTTCCTCGGTGATTTTCTGGAAAAAATTGCTGTGCCGGGTTTCCGGATTAGCGGTAAAGCCAGACGGCCTGATCATAAAAACGGATTGGGTGGTTTGCATGTTATTTATCACCGGGTTCAGGATTAGCCAGGGGCTGGCGTGACACCATTATGGATAATCAATTTGAAACCAGTCAGTGTGAAAAACGATTAAATTGCTCTATATTTTTACAAATTGCCACAACTCATTGACACATTGCCAACATGAATGATACCGATCGCCAAATCCTCGCGCTGCTGCGCGAAAACGCCCGAGCCTCCATCACCGAGCTCGCCAACAAGGTGCGGGTTTCCCGCGCTACGGTGCAAAAAAGAATTGAGGCACTGGAGGCACAGGGGATCATTACCGGCTATACCATCCGCATTAAACCGGGCGTGGAGCATAACCGCATCCGCGCCTGGATGTGCGTGGCGGTAGAAGGCACCAAGGCACCCAGCGTGTTGCAGCAACTGCGCGGTGAACCTTCGGTCTTCACCCTGCACACCACCAACGGCAAGTGGGATATTCTGGTGGAGATCCGCACCGACAGCCTGGAGAGCTTCGATAAAATTTTGGGCCGCATCCGGCGCATTGCCGGCATTGCCGGCACCGAGACCAGCATCCTGCTGTCGACGCATAAGGCTTAACGGTTCACGGCAGGTTTGACTATCCCAAATTTTAAACAGGCAATACCGCAGATAATGAATAAAAAACCCAACAGCTTGGGGGGCGATACCGACTCATTAAACAGCAGATAACTCAAAGAAACGATCAGCACAATGCCAATGCCTTCCCATAGCGCATAAGCAATGCCCAGGGGAATGGCCCTGATTGCTTTAGCAAAGAAAAACTAGGAAATGCATATCACTATTAATGTAATAAGATGAAGTTTATCGCACTGATAGACCTGCGCGTATTTAATGAAAATGGTTCCCATTACGGCTTTGTTGAATTAATCGGATTTAGATAAAAGCGCCTCCCATCAACTGGCAGAAGCGCAATCTATATTGCCACTCGCCAGGCTTTACTGCCCCTGTACTGCCAGCGCCTGAGCGCAGGCCCAGGCCGAGCTCCAGGCCCACTGGAAGTTATAGCCCCCCAACCACCCTGTCACATCCACCACTTCGCCGATAAAGTACAGACCCGGTACCTTGGTGGCCTCCATCGTCTTGGAAGACAGCTCTTTGGTATCCACACCCCCTAGCGTCACTTCCGCCGTGCGGTAGCCTTCGGTGCCGTTGGGTTGCACGCGCCAATTCTGCAAGGTTTCTACCAGCGCAGCCTGCTGCGTCGGGTTCAACTGTTTCAGCGTGACTTCCGGTAATTGCCCTAACGTCTGCAGGCACTCCACCAAACGTTTCGGCAAGTGCAATGCCAGGGTATTTTTCAGGCTTTGATTCGGGTGTGCCTGGCGTTGTTCGTTGAGGAATCCCGCCAAATCAAGCGCAGGGAGTAAGTTAACACTTACAAACTCACCAGGTTGCCAGTAGCTGGAAAGCTGCAATACCACCGGGCCGGACAGGCCGCGGTGGGTGAAAAGCAGGCTCTCGCGGAAGCTGACGCCGTTTTCGGCAGTGATCACCGCCGGCACAGAGACGCCAGACAGGGTTTGCAGGTGTTCCAGTAGCGGTTTATGCAGCGTGAAAGGCACCAGAGCGGCGCGCGTCGGCAGCACTTTCAGGCCAAACTGCTCCGCCAGCTTATAGCCAAACGGCGTCGCACCCAGTCCCGGCATCGACAGACCGCCGCTGGCCACTACAAGTGAGCGAGCACTCACCTTCTCGCCATTCAGCGCCAGTTCGAATCCTTCCTGCGTTTTTTCCACCGCCAGTACTTCGCTGCGCAGGCGCGTCGTCACCTGGCCGAGTTCACACTCTTTGACCAACAGTTCGACCACCTGCTGTGCCGAGTCGTCGCAGAAAAGCTGCCCGAGCGTTTTCTCGTGGTAGGCAATGCCGTGGCGGTTAATCAGATCGATAAAATCCCACTGGGTGTAACGCGCCAGTGCCGATTTACAAAAATGCGGGTTATTGGACAGGTAAGCGGCCGGTTCGGTGTACATATTGGTAAAGTTACAGCGTCCGCCGCCGGACATCAGGATTTTGCGGCCCGGTTTTTTGCCGTTGTCTAGCAGCAGTACCCGGCGACCGAGTTGCCCTGCCTGCGCCGCGCAAAACATACCCGCTGCGCCCGCACCTATCACCACGACATCAAACTGTTCCACCTGCGCCTCTCTATAAAAACCACAATCGCGACAAAAGGCCGCCATATTACGCCGAATCGCCACCGGTAACCGGCAACTTTACGGCGGCAGATTGTAAAGCCATGGCGCCGACAACGCCATAGTAAGAAAATATTACAGCGGGCCAAACAGCATAACGCGCTGATATTTCATATCTTTGTCATGGCAACGCCATCATTTCGTCATATCTAAATCAAAAAAACGTCATATTTTCCTTTTCCCCAGCCCCGGTTGTCACGGATAATGCGCGGCGTTCATGTCCACAAACTGGCGTAACGCTTATGCTGCATTTGTTCGCTGGCCTGGATTTCCATACCGGCCTGATGTTAATTCTCGCATTGTTGTTCGTGTTGTTTTATGAAGCCATTAACGGTTTTCATGATACGGCCAATGCGGTTGCTACAGTAATTTATACCCGTGCCATGCGCTCGCAACTTGCGGTCGTGATGGCTGGTTTGTTCAACTTTCTTGGCGTAATGCTCGGTGGTTTGAGTGTTGCTTACGCCATTGTTCACCTGTTGCCAACAGATCTGTTGTTGAACGTCAGTTCAGCACACGGATTAGCCATGGTCTTTTCCATGCTGCTGGCGGCTATCATCTGGAACCTCGGCACCTGGTATTTCGGTCTGCCGGCCTCCAGCTCTCATACGCTGATTGGCGCAATTATTGGTGTGGGTTTGACCAACGCACTGATGACCCACACTTCGGTGGTGGATGCGCTTAACGTCCCGAAAATGATCGGTATTTTCCTGTCATTGCTCATCTCGCCGCTGGTTGGCATGATGGTCGCCGGGTTGATGGTGTTTGCCTTGCGCCGCTATTGGAGTGGCACCAAGAAACGCCAGCGTATCCACATGACCCCTGCGGAACGTGAAAAGGTCGACGGCAAACGCAAGCCGCCGTTCTGGACCCGTATCGCTCTGATCCTGTCGGCTATCGGCGTTAGTTTCTCGCACGGCGCCAACGACGGCCAGAAAGGTATCGGCTTGATTATGCTGGTGCTGATCGGCGTTGCGCCGGCCGGCTTCGTGCTCAATATGAATGCAACCGGTTATGACATCACCCGTACGCGTGATGCCGTGGCCCACCTACAGCAATATTACGAGCAGCACAGCGATGCCCTATCGCACGTGGTCGCCCTCACTCCGCTGGTGCCAAGCCCGGACGAGGACGTATCGCCGGATAAACCCGTCGAGTTCCACTGTGACAGTGCCCGCGCCATGCCGGCCATTCAGCTTACCTCCGGGTTGCTGAACAATCTGCAAAGTTACGATCAACTCTCGGTAGAACAGCGCAGCCACCTGCGTCGCCTGCTGATGTGCGTAACAGACACCGCAGACAAGATTGCCAAGCTGCCGGAAACCTCGAGCCAGGACCAACGTTTCCTGAAAAACCTGCGTCAGGATCTGCTGCAAACCGTTGAGTATGCACCGATCTGGATTATCGTCGCGGTTGCTCTGGCGTTGTCACTCGGTACCATGGTCGGCTGGCAGCGTGTTGCCACCACCATTGGCGAGAAAATCGGTAAGAAGGGCATGACCTACGCTCAGGGCGTGTCGGCTCAGATGACCGCAGCCTTATCGATTGGTGTCGCCAGTTATACCGGTATGCCGGTTTCCACCACCCATGTGCTTTCTTCGGCAGTAGCCGGGACCATGATCGTGGACGGCGGCGGCGTACAAAGCAAAACCGTGAAGAATATCCTGTTGGCCTGGTTGTTGACCCTGCCAATATCGATTCTGCTTTCCGGTTCGCTGTACTGGTTGGCGCTTAAGGTGATCTAAGCAGTTTGCTCCATGTGAAAGGCGGCCCAGGTGGCCGCCTTAGGTTGCTGACAAAGCAGGAAAAAGCGTGGTTTTTCCTGCTTTG
>NZ_JBQZFV010000026.1:0-25990 GCF_052691735.1 Serratia sp. NA_13 | reverse complement strand
GGCTTGCTATCTCGAGGTGGCGTATATTACGCTTTCCTCTTTCAGAGTCAACCCCTAAATTTCAGGATTTTTTCTCTTCGAACCCCGAAGACTCTGTGAAGTTGTTCACATGTTCCGTGTCGATGGAGGCGCATTATAGGGAACCGAGTTTTTTGCACAACCCCTTTTTTGATCTTTTATCACTGCTTGCACACTTTTCGGCCCTTTCGGGTGGATCTTGCGCGATCAGGGCCGTTTTCCGCAGGATCCGTCGCTTCAGTTGGTTGTAATTCCACCGCCAACGTCTAGTATTGCCGGTAAATATGATCCCGATGCGAGGCTATTACCATGTCTGATGCAGTACGTTCTTATCTTCATTACTCTCCCAAACTGGGCTTGCGCGTCATGATCGACCCTTCCAGTGTGGTGATCGGTAACGTTGAGCTGGCCGATGACGTCAGTATCTGGCCGTTGGTTGCCATCCGCGGTGATGTGAACGCGGTAAAGATCGGGGCACGCAGCAATATTCAGGATGGCAGCGTGTTACACGTGACCCATAAGTCTGAACATAACCCTGAGGGTTACCCATTATTGATCGGTGAAGACGTTACTGTTGGGCACAAGGCGATGTTGCATGGCTGCGCCATCGGCAATCGGGTGCTGGTAGGTATGGGATCGATCCTATTGGATGGTGCAGTAATAGAAGATGATGTGATGATTGGTGCTGGCAGCCTGGTTGCACCGGGTAAACGCCTGGAGAGCGGCTATCTCTATATGGGTAGCCCGGCACGCCAGGTTCGCCCATTGACCGCTGCAGAGCGGGAAGGGTTACTTTACTCTTCTACTAACTATGTACGTTGGAAAGACGAATACTTGTCAGAAGATATCTGACTGGCGCCCGTTCCCGCTCAGGGGAACGGGCCCCGAGTTACACTGCCAGTTCGTGACGCAGCTGGCGCAATACCGGTTCGATCTCCGGCATCACACCATGCCACAGCAGGAACGCATGTGCGGCCTGCCCCACCAGCATCCCTAAACCGTCGGCATATTCTGTGGCACCCTGTTGCTGTGCCCAGGCCAGAAACGGAGTTAATCCCTGCTGATAAAACATGTCATAACAACGCGTATGGCTATTGACCGTACCAACCGGTAGCGCCGGGATGTCACCACTGATGCCGGATGCCGTAGCGTTAATCACTAAATCAAACCGCTGTTGATCAAGTTGATCCAGAGGCAACGCGGATATTTCACCCAGATGCTGGAATACCTGCGCCAATGTCTGTGCGCGGCTAAAAGTACGATTGGTGATCACCACTTCGCAACCAAAAGACAGTAGCGGCAAGATCGCGCCACGTGCCGCGCCACCCGCCCCCACCAACAGGATACGATCCTTGGGTTGGATCAACTTCTGACGTTCAAGATCGGTTAGCAGACCGATCCCATCGGTGTTGTCACCCAGTAACCCACCGTCTGGCAGTATCTTCAAGGTATTTACCGCACCGACCAGCGAGGCTCGTTGACTGAGTTCGGTCGCCACTTCATAAGCATTTTCTTTAAAAGGAACCGTGACGTTCGCTCCCTTGCCACCAGCTTGAATGAACGTCTGCAAAGTGGTTTTGAAACCATCCAGTGGCGCCAGCACAGTTCCATAGGGATGTTCTATACCTGTTTGCGCGGCAAATAGCGCATGAATACGCGGTGACTTGCTGTGGCCGATAGGATTACCGAATACTGCAAACTTCTCCATGCACGTTACCTCTAGCCTTGACGGATCTGCTTACCGGTCAGGACATCTCTGATTTCGGAAGGATTAAGACGGCCACCGACGCTGCCGGCCAACACCGGGAAAGCGGCACCAAACTGCTGCTGCACTTCATCGGCACTACGGCAAGGTTCCTGCCCGCTGAGGTTGGCGCTGGTCGATACCAGCGGTTTGCCAAACTGCTGACAAAGTTGCTGTACCAACGGATGATCGCTAACGCGTACCGCCAACGAATTGAAACGGCCGGTCAACAAACGCGGCGTTTCTGACCGTGCAGGGATCACCCAGGTCACCGGGCCCGGCCAACTGGCAAACATCGTGGCGCGTTGCTGTTCGTTCAACGCGGTGTCATCTATATAAGGTGTTAACTGTGCGTAATCAGCCGCAATCAGGATCAAGCCCTTTTCCCAGGGACGCTGTTTCAGTGCCAATAAGGCATTAACCGCCAGCTCGCTGTCGGGATCGCAACCCAGGCCAAACACCGCCTCGGTCGGATAGGCAATGACCTGTTGATTATGTAGGGCGTCAATAATTGGCGTGAAGATGGCTGTGGATTCTGAGCTCATGATGTCATTATTCTGTGATTACTACGGGTTTCCCGCAAAGTTTACTGGCACAGCAAAGGGTTGGACCTTTCGCCGTGCGCTTTTCAATCAGCAACGGATAGTGGCAATACTCACACTCCCCGGCAACGGGTTTAAAATTGAGAACAAACTGGCAATCAGGATAGCGATCGCAGGAGTGGAACACCTTGCCATAGCGCGATTTCCGCTGCAGCAGTTTACCCTGCTCGCACTGCGGACAACTGATGCTGGTTTCGTCCGGTTTATCGATAACTTCGGTGTGATCGCACTCCGGGTAGTTACTGCAAGCGATAAACATGCCGTAACGCCCCTGGCGTAAGGCCAGCGTCGCCTGGCATTTCGGACATTCCTGCCCATCCAGCATTTTTACAATATGGCCATCGGCCTGCGCTTTCAGCGGCCGGATATGTTGGCATTCAGGGTAACGGGTACAGCCGAGGAAGGGGCCGTGGCGACCACTGCGGATCACCAGCTCGGCCCCGCATTCCGGACAGGGTTCATTTTGCCTGGCGGCAAAAATCGCGGCTTTTGTCATAACTTCTTCTATGTATGTTATCGGCTCAGTGCAGATAACCTTCGTTTACTTCAAACAACAGTTCTTCCATTTGCTGATAGGCACTTTCATATCCGGGGATATTAAACAGCACCATCAGCACCACCCATTTCAGATCTTCGAGATCGAATTCCGTGTTATCCAAAGCCATAACACGGTCGATAACCATTTCACGGGTTTCGAGGTTCAATACCTGAATCTGCTCCAGGAACAGGAGGAAACCACGGCAACTGGCATCCAAACGCACGCCTTCTTCTTCGGTGTAAATCCGCATTGCCAGCGGATCGGCATCCATAAAATACGGCGCATTTTCGCCTTCCTGCAGGTCAGCGAGCTTTTCAAGCCAATTCAACGCGTTGTAGATATCATCCCGATGAAACCCCGCCTGAGCGAGATCATCAGTCAGTTGATCCTGATCGACGCGCATCTCTGGTTCATTGTGGATATAAGTTTCAAACAAGTACATCAGTACGTCGAACATGGCCTGCCCTCCTTATTCGGACATAGCCGCCGGGTACAGCTGCGATCCACCCTGCTAACTCCAGATCGAGTAATTTGATTACCACCTCTGGCACAGGTTGGCCGGCACGTTCAGCGACGACGTCAACAGGTGTCACCTCATCTCCTACGTTAGCCAACACATCGGCAAATGGCAATTCAACTTCGGCCTCTGACGCACAAATAGTTGTATTTTCGTTCAGTGACAGCCAATGCAGCCCGCTTCCCAGTTGTTCAGCGATCTCTTTCGGGTCGGTAACCAGATAAGCTCCCTGTTGGATCAACCAATGCGTGCCTTCGCTCATCGGATTGCCCAGCGCCCCAGGTAAGGCAAAAACCTCACGTCCCTGCCCCAGCGCATAACGTGCGGTAATCAGAGTTCCACTGCGTAAAGAGGCTTCAATCACCACCACACCCAGACTCAATCCACTAATGATACGGTTACGACGAGGAAAATGATCTGGCATCGGCAGATCGGTGACCAGATATTCAGAGATCAACGCCCCGCCATGCTCGACAATTCGTTCTGCCAGGCGGCGATGCCGGCGCGGATAGATGTTGTCCAAGCCGCTGCCCAATACCGCTACCGTTCCTCCTTCCGCCGCCAGTGCCGCGCGGTGGCAAATACTATCAATGCCAAGGGCCAACCCGCTGGTGATGGTAAACCCGCAGTGCACCAACCCGGTGGAAAAGTAATTGGCCCAGTGTTCACCGTAATGACTAAACTGACGGCTACCTACCATGGCGATTTGCGGCTGCTGCGCTGCATCCGGGTTTCCCTTAACCAGCAGCAACAGCGGAGCATCGTCGATAGGGAGCAATCGCTCTGGGTAGCCAACCTCACCGTAGACCCACATCAAGTTGCCGGGTTGTTCCAGCCAGGTGAGAGTGGCCGCCAGATAGCGCGGATCCACATGACGAAACTGAGCCCGCTGCCGGTCATTCAACCCCAATTCCCGTAACAGCGGATAAGGCTCTCCTCCAGTCTTCACCATCTGCCGTATCATCTGGCTGGCCTGCGCCGCCCCCAGCCCGGTGACACCGCGCATCCGTAAGCCAATTTCCTGTGCCTGCATCGCCTGTTCCCTCGCAGAAAATGGTGGTATTACCAATTCGAGCAATTGGTGCGCAATGCTGTCAATCAGGCTGGGAAATGTCTAGAATAGAAGCTAAACCTCGTTTATCACTCGGATACAGATCTCAAGATATATGTCAGTATTGCAGGTATTACATTACCCAGATGACCGGCTGCGCAAAGTCGCGGCCCCGGTAAAAGAAGTCAATGCGAATATCCAGCGCATCGTGGATGATATGTTTGAAACCATGTACGCAGAGGAAGGCATTGGCCTAGCTGCGACGCAGGTGGATATCCATCAGCGCATTATCGTCATTGACGTTTCTGAGAACCGCGATCAGCGCCTGGTGCTGATCAACCCGGAACTGCTGGAAAAAAGCGGTGAAACCGGGATTGAGGAAGGCTGCCTTTCCATTCCTGAACAACGTGCTTTAGTCCCGCGCGCTGCTGCTGTGAAAATCAGAGCGCTGGACCGCGACGGCAAACCTTTTGAGCTGGAAGCCGACGACCTGTTGGCCATCTGTATCCAGCACGAGATGGACCACCTGGTAGGCAAGCTGTTCGTCGATTACCTGTCGCCACTCAAGCGCCAGCGTATCCGTCAGAAACTGGAAAAAATGGCCAAGCTTAACGCCCGCGCCTAACCGCTCAGGAAATCAACGTGTCTGACTCTTTACGGATTATTTTTGCCGGAACTCCAGACTTCGCAGCGCGTCACCTTGACGCGCTGTTGTCATCTGGGCACCAGATTGTCGGGGTTTTCACTCAACCCGACCGCCCTGCGGGACGTGGCAATAAGCTGACGCCCAGCCCAGTCAAGGTTCTGGCCGAGCAGCACCATTTACCGGTGTTTCAGCCCAAATCACTGCGCCCGGAAGAAAACCAGCACCTGGTTGCCGATCTCAACGCCGATGTCATGGTGGTCGTGGCTTATGGCCTGATCCTGCCCAAAGCGGTGTTGGATATGCCGCGACTCTGTTGCATCAACGTCCATGGTTCATTGCTGCCTCGCTGGCGTGGTGCCGCACCGATCCAACGTTCACTGTGGGCTGGCGATCATGAAACCGGCGTTACCATAATGCAGATGGACGTGGGTTTGGACACCGGCGATATGATGCACAAGATTGCCTGCCCGATCGAAGCCGATGACACCAGCGCCAGCCTGTACGATAAACTGGCTAAGCTCGGCCCACAGGGCATGCTGACCACGTTGCAGCAGATGGCTGCAGGTACAGCGAAACGTGAAGTGCAGGATGAATCGCTGGTCACCTATGCCGAAAAATTGAGCAAAGAAGAAGCCCGTCTGGACTGGAATTTGTCCGCTGCGCAACTTGAGCGCTGCGTTCGTGCCTTCAACCCGTGGCCCGTCAGTTATTTCACCATTGACGAACAACCGGTGAAAGTGTGGCAGGCAACGGTGTTGGCGCAAAACGCGGATGCAGAGCCTGGCACCATCATCCATGCCGACAAACACGGCATTCAGGTGGCGACCGCCGAAGGTATTCTTAACCTGACTCAACTGCAGCCAGCAGGCAAAAAACCCATGTCAGCTCAGGATTTGCTGAACTCACGTCGTGAATGGTTTACACCGGGCAACCGGTTATAAACCGCCCCCACTGCCCGGCCAATTATCGCCGGGCTGTTTCTTTCTTAATGCCGATCGTTATCAGCTTTAGCCTATGAAAAACAATTACAATCTCCGCAGCATCGCGGCCATTGCCATCGGCCAGGTGTTGGATCAGGGCCAGTCGCTCAGTACTGTCCTGCCGTCACTGCAAAAAACCATTTCTGACAAGGATCGTGCTCTGCTGCAGGAACTGTGCTTTGGCACCCTGCGCGTCCTGCCGCAACTGGAATGGTGTATTCAACAATTAATGGCCAAGCCAATGACCGGCAAGCAGCGCACGCTACACTATTTGTTGATGGTCGGCTTATACCAACTGCTGTATACCCGTATCCCCGCTCATGCAGTGCTGGCGGAAACCGTAGAAGGCGCAGTAGTGCTGAAACGCCCGCAGCTTAAGGGCCTGATCAACGGCGTATTGCGCCAGTTCCAACGCCAGCAGGACGAATTACTGCAACGGGCTGCCAATAATGACAGCCGCTATCTGCACCCGAGCTGGCTGTTGAAACGTATCCAACAGGCCTATCCCGCACAGTGGGAGCAGATCATCGATGCCAATAATCAGAAGCCGCCAATGTGGCTACGCGTCAACCGTTTGCATCATACTCGCGAAGACTACTTGCAGTTGATGGAACAGGCTGGCATTGCCGCGGAACCGCATGCCGAATATCGCGATGCGGTACGTCTGCTGGCACCCTGCGCCGTGACCGATCTGCCAGGCTTTACCGACGGCTGGGTCAGCGTGCAGGATGCCTCCGCTCAGGGTTGTGTCGCTCTGCTGGATCCGCAAGACGGGGAACAGATCCTCGATTTGTGCGCGGCTCCTGGTGGTAAAACCACTCATATTTTAGAGGCAGCTCCCAAAGCCCATGTGATGGCCGTCGATATCGATGACCAGCGCCTGAGCCGGGTCAAAGAAAACCTGCAACGTCTGCGTTTGCACGCCGAAGTGAAGCAAGGCGATGGCCGCACTCCGCATCAATGGTGCGGCGACAAGCAATTCGATCGCATTTTACTGGATGCTCCTTGCTCTGCTACCGGTGTGATCCGCCGTCACCCTGATATTAAATGGTTGCGACGCGACAGTGATATCGCTGAACTGGCAACACTACAGGCCGAGATTATCGAGGCTATCTGGCCGCATCTCAAAAGTGGAGGTGTGATGGTGTATGCCACCTGCTCCATCTTGCCGGTAGAAAACGCTGAGCAGGTTAGCGCCTTCCTCCAGCGTCATGCCGATGCCCGCTTGGTTGAAACCTGCAACCAGCAACAGCATGGCCGACAGAATCTTCCGCATCCAGAGGATGGGGATGGATTCTTTTACGCTAAGCTGATTAAAATGTAGCTGTTCAGTGCTCTGGGCGCGGCTGTTGCGCCCTTTCAGATAATCTTCAGCGGTTTCAGTGTGAAGCAGAGAAGCGAATGAAAATAATTATTCTTGGCGCGGGTCAGGTTGGCGGGACACTGGCAGAAAACCTGGTGGGTGAAAATAACGATATTACCGTCGTGGATACCGATTCCGGCCGCCTGCGTCAGTTACAGGATAAGTTCGACCTGCGGGTCGTTCAAGGCTACGGCTCTCATCCACGTGTACTCCGGGAAGCGGGGGCGGAAGATGCCGACATGCTGGTTGCCGTCACTAACTCAGACGAAACCAACATGATTGCCTGTCAAATTGCCTACTCGTTGTTTAATACACCTAACCGAATTGCCCGTATTCGTGCGCCAGAATATATCCGCGAGTCAGAGAAGCTGTTTCATCCAGAAGCGGTACCCATTGACCACCTGATCTCACCAGAACAGCTGGTTATCGACTACATCTATAAATTGATTGAGTATCCGGGCGCGCTGCAGGTGGTCAACTTTGCAGAGGGCAAGGTCAGCATTGCCGCGGTAAAAGCCTATTACGGCGGCCCATTAGTCGGCAATGCGCTCTCTTCAATGCGCGAACATATGCCGCACATTGATACTCGCGTCGCCGCAATCTTCCGGCAGGATCGACCGATTCGCCCACAGGGCTCCACCATTATCGAAGCTGGCGATGAAGTGTTCTTTGTTGCCGCCTCACAGCATATCCGTGCGGTAATGAGTGAATTGCAGCGACTGGAAAAACCCTATAAGCGCATCATGATTGTTGGCGGTGGCAACGTCGGCGCTGGCCTGGCGCAAAGGTTGGAGAAATCTTACAACGTGAAGTTGATTGAACGTAATCAGCAACGCGCCGCAGAGCTGGCCGAACAACTGCATGACACCATCGTATTTTATGGCGATGCTTCTGACCAGGAGCTACTGGCAGAAGAACACGTTGATCAGGTGGATGTTTTTATCGCCATCACCAACGATGACGAAGCAAATATTATGTCCGCCATGCTCGCCAAACGCATGGGGGCCAAAAAGGTAATGGTGCTGATTCAGCGTCGTGCCTATGTCGATCTGGTACAAGGCAGCGTCATCGATATTGCTATTTCTCCACAACAAGCAACTATTTCAGCGCTGTTGGGCCATGTGCGAAAAGCGGATATCGTCAGCGTTTCCTCACTCCGTCGTGGTGTTGCGGAAGCCATCGAAGCCATTGCGCACGGTGACGAAAGCACTTCAAAAGTGGTCGGCCGCATCGTTGAAAATATTAAATTACCGCCGGGCACTACCATTGGTGCCATTGTTCGCGGTGATGACGTTATTATTGCCAACGGCAGCAGTAAAATCGAACAGGGCGATCACGTCATTATGTTTATAACCGATAAAAAGTTCGTCCCTGACGTTGAGCGGCTGTTCCAACCCAGTCCTTTCTTCCTGTAGAACAAATGTAGTAATGAATGGTCTATAATTGCGAGGTTGTTCTCTGCCATAGAATGAGATAAAACTTTTCGCTCCTTTTGTGGCAAAGGGAAATTGCTTTGTTAAACTTGAGTTATTAAATTCTGCAAGGGGTGCGTTCTATGAGTATGATGAAAGAGTTCCGCGAATTTGCCATGCGTGGCAACGTGGTCGACTTGGCAGTGGGTGTAATTATTGGTGCGGCGTTTGGTAAAATCGTATCGTCTTTCGTTGCAGATATCATCATGCCGCCGCTGGGCTTGCTGATCGGCGGTGTTGATTTCAAACAATTCCACCTGGTATTACGTGAAGCCCAAGGTGCGGTTCCTGCAGTAGTGATGAACTACGGTTCATTCATCCAAACCATTTTCGATTTCGTGATTGTTGCCTTCGCTATTTTCCTGGCAATTAAATTAATGAACAAAGTACGCCGTAAACAGGAAGAAGCGCCGGCAGCGCCGCCTGCGCCAACTGCAGAAGAAAAACTGCTGACTGAAATTCGCGATTTACTGAGCCAACAGCAACAGCCAAAACTATAAAATAGTTTATCTGGGATTACTAAAAAGCCATCTTATTCAGATGGCTTTTTTAATCCCTTAAAACCAGAAGGCCAGTGGTAAATTATCCTTTGATAGTTTACCACTGACCTCCCAGTTACTGCCTTTTGCATGTTTGTCTTTACGCCGGTAGCTACCTTTCCCTTTGGTATTTTTCTCTATCCTTTGGCGGAATAATGGATCGTGCAACAGTGCCTCAATGGCATTGTCCTGTATCTGACCTTTGGTATGACGGTATTTAGTCATGGTAATTCTCCTTTTTTATGTATGGATATAAATCGTGGCGATAATACTGCTGTCCGTGTAAAAATTAAAGTGCCGCCAGCCCTTTCAGGCACCTTTTTTTGTTTTTTCATCACTGGCACCCTGTTCTAGCGCTTCCAAAATCGAGCAATAATTGCTGGTATGCGCGCTACCGCAACAGGCATCGCTGAGGCGTTTTAGCGACTCACGCATCCGAGTAAGCTCTTTAAGCTTATTCTCTACTTCACTGAGCCGTGCATCCACGATCGACTTCGACTCCCGACAGGTATGATGTACAGGGTCAACCCGGATAGACAATAGTTCGGCAATGGTTTCCAATGTAAAACCGAGTTGTTTGGCATAACGGATAAAACGCAACCTCTGCAAGTCTTGATCGCTATACAACCGATAGCCGCCCTCGGTACGGATGTTATGATCCATCATTCCCTGCTTCTCGTAGTAACGCACGGTGTCGGGCGTTACGTCAGCAAGTTTTGCCAGTTGGCCAATTTTAAGCATCAGTCTTTCTCCGGTGAAAATTTTCCACTCAGTGCACGTTGATATTCACTATGCAAGAAATCGGTACTCATTCCTGCTTGTCGCAAACGATATTCCAGCAGGACCATCCGTTTGCCAAGTTCAATATAGTCCGGATGATCACTATCAATCACTTGCAGCAACCGAGCTACATTCAAAGCCTCTTTGCGATCCTCCAACTCAGCGGGTAAATAGCCGGCGTTTTTAAGCAAGCGAAAGCCAGTACGCAATTCAGCAGGCACGGCACTGTCATCGTCCAATACAAGTGGTTGGCCCTGACCAGGCAAATTATCTAATTCACCTTTAGCCTGCGCATCAAGGATATGACGCTCCGCCCATTGATCGAGTAACCACATGAGATGCCCCCTCAATTGGTCTGATTAATAGCGTTAGCATAGCGGATAGGGGCGGGGATCTTAAGTCTGGCGGAGAAAGAACGCACGTTTGGCTGACGATAGACGTAAAAAAACCGGGCAAGCCCGGTTTTTTTACGCGTCCACAGATTACTCTGCAGTTGCTACTTCTGCTTGAGACTCAGCACGATCAACCAGCTCGATGTATGCCATCGGCGCGTTGTCGCCTGCGCGGAAGCCACACTTCAGAATGCGAGTGTAACCACCGGCACGGCTCGCGAAACGCGGGCCCAGCTCGTTAAACAGTTTTGCCACGATCTCGTTATCACGAGTACGGGCGAATGCCAGACGACGATTAGCTACGCTGTCGGTCTTGGCAAGAGTAATCAGCGGCTCAACAACGCGACGCAGCTCTTTTGCTTTTGGCAAGGTCGTCTTGATGATCTCATGACGAACCAAAGAGCCGGCCATGTTACGGAACATAGCCTGGCGATGGCTGCTGTTACGGTTCAGTTGACGACCACTCTTACGATGGCGCATGACCTTATCCTTCTCAGTAAAACCTTAACCTGTGATCCGGTTACTCGTCAGCAATGCTTGCCGGTGGCCAGTTTTCCAGGCGCATGCCCAGTGACAGTCCACGGGAGGCCAGCACGTCTTTAATCTCAGTAAGAGATTTTTTACCCAGGTTCGGCGTTTTCAGCAACTCAACCTCGGTACGCTGTACCAGATCACCGATGTAGTGGATAGCTTCTGCCTTAAGGCAGTTAGCAGAGCGGACAGTCAATTCCAGATCGTCAACAGGGCGCAGCAGAATCGGATCGAATTCTGGTTTCTCTTCTTTAACTTCTGGTTGACGAACATCACGTAAGTCAACAAAAGCTTCAAGTTGTTCAGCCAGGATGGTAGCCGCACGGCGGATCGCCTCTTCAGGATCGATCGTGCCATTGGTTTCCATTTCGATGACCAGCTTGTCCAGGTCAGTACGCTGTTCTACACGCGCTGCTTCAACATTGTAGGCAATACGCTCTACAGGGCTATAGCAGGCGTCAACCAACAGACGACCGATCGGGCGCTCATCTTCTTCCGAATGAATTCGGGCAGAAGCCGGCACATAACCACGACCACGTTGAACTTTGATACGCATGCTGATAGCAGCGTTTTCATCGGTCAGGTGGCAGATCACGTGCTGAGGCTTGACGATTTCGACATCACCATCATGGGTAATGTCGGCAGCGGTCACAGGGCCAATGCCAGATTTATTCAGGGTAAGGATAACTTCATCTTTCCCTTGAACTCTCACCGCCAGCCCTTTCAGGTTGAGCAGGATCTCCAGGATATCTTCCTGTACGCCTTCTTTGGTGCTGTACTCATGCAGTACACCATCAATCTCAACCTCGGTCACCGCGCAACCCGGCATAGACGAAAGCAGAATACGGCGCAGTGCATTGCCGAGAGTATGGCCAAAGCCACGCTCTAACGGCTCAAGGGTCACCTTGGCGTGCGTCGAACTGACTTGCTCGATATCTACCAGGCGCGGTTTTAGAAACTCTGTCACAGAACCCTGCATTGTGTCCTCTCTTTGGTACTAAGCCTTACTTGGAGTAAAGCTCGACGATCAGGTGTTCGTTAATGTCCGCAGACAGATCGGTACGTTCAGGCATACGCTTGAACACGCCTTCCATCTTAGCAGCATCAACTTCAAGCCAGGTCGGCTTTTCACGCTGCTCAGCCAGCTCCAGAGAAGCTTTAACGCGAGATTGCTTTTTAGCCTTCTCGCGGATGCTGACTACGTCATTCGGAGATACCTGATAAGAAGCGATGTTAACAACACGACCATTTACCATAATTGCTTTATGGCTAACCAACTGACGTGACTCTGAACGAGTAGCGCCGAAGCCCATACGGTAAACAACGTTGTCCAAACGACCTTCCAGCAGTTGCAACAGGTTTGCACCGGTGTTGCCCTTCAGGCGTGCTGCTTCTTTGTAATAGTTACGGAATTGACGCTCCAGAACACCGTACATACGGCGAACTTTTTGCTTCTCACGTAACTGTACACCATAGTCAGACAGACGCGGTTTACGCGCACCGTGTTGACCAGGCGGTTGCTCAATTTTACACTTGGTATCGATCGCGCGAACGCCAGACTTCAGGAACAAGTCTGTGCCCTCACGGCGGCTAAGCTTGAGCTTAGGACCCAAATATCTTGCCATTTTCTTTCTCCAACAAACCTAAAAGCTTACGTTATACGCGGCGCTTTTTCGGCGGACGACAACCGTTGTGAGGGATAGGAGTCACATCAGTAATATTAGTGATGCGGAAACCAGCGGCGTTCAGAGCACGAATAGTTGATTCGCGGCCTGGACCCGGTCCCTTAACCATAACTTCCAGATTCTTGATACCGTATTCTTTTACTGCGTCAGCACAACGTTCGGCTGCAACCTGAGCTGCAAACGGAGTTGACTTACGAGAACCACGGAAACCAGAACCACCGGCAGTTGCCCAACCCAATGCATTACCCTGACGATCGGTAATAGTCACAATGGTGTTGTTGAAAGACGCATGGACATGAGCCACGCCGTCAGAGACTTGTTTTCTTACACGCTTACGTGTACGAACAGGTGCCTTTGCCATTATTCAATCACCCTGATTATTTCTTGATTGGTTTACGCGGACCCTTACGGGTACGTGCGTTGGTCTTAGTACGCTGACCGCGAACTGGCAGACCACGACGATGACGCAAACCACGGTAAGTACCAAGATCCATCAGACGCTTGATGCTCAGGGTAACTTCACGACGCAAATCACCTTCTACAGTGAATTTGGCGACTGCTTCACGCAGCTGTTCAATTTGCTCTTCAGACAGCTCACTGATCTTAACATGTTCAGCAATACCCGTAGACGCACAGATAGACTGTGAGCGGGTTTTACCGATTCCGAAGATCGACGTTAAGGCGATTACGGTATGTTTATGATCAGGAATGTTAATGCCTGCTATACGGGCCACTATGCACTCCTACTTATTTTTACGGCAACACCATTCTGAAAAGCCCGTTTTCAGGATACTCAAATAATGTTGCAGCTACATACAAAAGATTGGCTGGCTAATCTAGCCAGCTCAACCCAACTTTGCAAGAAAAATATGCGAGATAATCAGCCTTGACGCTGTTTATGCTTCGGCTCGGCGCTGCAAATCACACGAACGACACCGTTACGCTTAACGATTTTGCAGTTACGACATAATTTCTTGACGGAAGCACGAACTTTCATTTTTACTCTCCGTAACTTCTCAAACGAACCTGTTAGCGGTTATAGCCTTTCAGGTTTGCTTTCTTCAATGCAGACTCGTACTGACTTGACATCATCAGAGTTTGCACTTGAGCCATAAAGTCCATGATGACGACAACCACGATCAGTAGCGAGGTACCACCAAAGTAGAATGGTACTTTCATTGCATCACGCATGAACTCCGGGATCAGGCAGATGAAAGTAATGTACATCGCGCCCACCAGGGTTAAACGCGTCATTACTTTATCGATATACTTCGCCGTTTGCTCTCCCGGACGAATTCCTGGTACGAAGGCACCGGACTTCTTCAGGTTATCTGCTGTCTCACGCGGGTTGAAAACCAACGCCGTGTAAAAGAAACAGAAGAAGATGATTGCAGACGCATAGAGTAACACATAAAGCGGTTGCCCTGGCTGCAAATACAGCGAAATCGTTGTCAGCCAGTTCCAACCGGTACCGCCCCCAAACCATGATGCAATCGTGGCCGGGAACAGAATAATGCTGGAAGCGAAGATTGCCGGGATAACCCCTGCCATATTCACTTTCAACGGTAAGTGTGTGCTCTGTGCTGCATAAACACGACGACCTTGTTGACGCTTCGCATAGTTAACGACGATACGACGTTGACCACGTTCGATGAAAACAACGAAGAAGGTTACTGCAAACACCAATACTGCAACCAACAGCAACAGGAGGAAGTGCAAGTCGCCTTGCCGGGCTTGTTCGATAGTATGGGCCACAGCCGGCGGGAGTCCCGCTACAATACCTGCGAAGATAATGATCGAGATACCGTTTCCGATACCACGTTCAGTAATCTGTTCACCCAGCCACATCAGGAACATTGTCCCGGTCACCAAGCTCACTACTGCAGTAAAGTAGAACGCAAAGCCTGGATTTAACACCAGACCTTGCATACCAGGCATATTCGGTAAACCGGTAGCAATACCGATCGACTGGAATATGGCCAACACCAGCGTACCGTAACGGGTGTACTGACTAATCTTGCGACGGCCAGCCTCCCCTTCTTTCTTGATTTCTGCTAACGCTGGATGAACCACCGTTAACAGCTGGATAATAATCGACGCCGAAATATACGGCATGATCCCCAGAGCAAAGATAGAAGCACGGCTGAGGGCACCACCAGAGAACATGTTAAACATTTCAATGATAGTGCCTCTCTGCTGCTCGAGCAATTTGGCAAGCACAGTGGCATCGATACCAGGAATCGGAATAAAAGAGCCGATACGGAAGACAATCAGCGCGCCGATTACAAACAAAAGTCTGCGCTTCAGCTCGCCGAGTCCGCCTTTAGCACTTTGAAAATCTAATCCTGGTTGCTTAGCCATCTGCTACTTATTCCTCAATTTTACCGCCAGCAGCTTCGATAGCAGCACGAGCGCCTTTGGTGACACGCAGACCACGCAGGGTAACCGGACGAGCGATTTCGCCAGAAAGCATAACTTTCGCGAATTCGATCTGGACACCAACAACGTTAGCGGCTTTCAGCGTGTTCAGGTCGATTACGTCGCCTTCAACAAGAGCCAGTTCAGACAGACGAACTTCTGCCGTGATCATAGCTTTGCGAGAGGTGAAGCCGAATTTCGGCAAACGACGATATAAAGGCATCTGACCACCTTCAAAACCACGACGTACGCCACCGCCAGAACGTGAGTTCTGACCTTTGTGACCACGACCAGCGGTTTTACCCAGGCCAGAACCAATACCACGACCTACACGCTTAGGCGCATGCTTGGCACCTTCAGCCGGAGACAGAGTATTTAAACGCATCTCTTACTCCTCAACCTTAACCATGTAGGAAACCAAGTTGACCATACCACGTACAGCAGGAGTATCCTCACGCTCTACAGTATGACCAATACGACGCAGACCTAAACCGAGCAAGGTTGCCTTGTGCTTTGGCAAACGGCCGATGCTGCTTTTTGTTTGAGTTACTTTAATAGTCTTTGCCATGGTTATTTCCCTAGAATTTCTTCGACGGACTTACCACGCTTAGCAGCGACCATTTCTGGGGATTTCATATCTTCCAAAGCAGCAATAGTTGCACGAACCACGTTGATCGGGTTAGTAGAACCATATGCTTTAGCTAATACGTTATGAACCCCTGCAACCTCCAGGACGGCGCGCATTGCACCACCGGCGATAATACCGGTACCTTCGGAAGCTGGTTGCATGAACACGCGAGAACCCGTGTGAGCACCTTTAACAGGGTGCTGCAGAGTACCGCTATTCAAAGCAACATTAATCATAGCGCGACGGGCTTTTTCCATCGCTTTCTGGATCGCTGCCGGAACTTCGCGTGCTTTGCCGTAGCCAAAACCAACGCGACCGTTACCATCACCAACTACTGTCAGTGCGGTAAAGCTGAAAATACGGCCACCTTTTACGGTTTTAGATACGCGGTTTACCGCGATCAGCTTTTCCTGCAGTTCGCCAGCTTGTTTTTCGATGTGAGCCATCTTAAACCTCTTCCTTAGAACTGAAGGCCAGCTTCACGGGCAGCATCTGCCAGTGCCTGGACTCGACCATGATATTGGAAACCGGAACGGTCAAAGGAAACTTTAGAGATCCCTTTTTCCAACGCGCGCTCAGCCAGAGCTTTACCTACGGCTGCTGCTGCGTCTTTGTTGCCGGAATACTTCAATTGCTCTGTGATAGCTTTTTCTACAGTAGAAGCGGCTACCAGTACTTCAGAACCATTTGGAGCAATTACCTGTGCGTAAATGTGACGCGGGGTACGATGTACCACCAGGCGGGTTGCACCCAGTTCTTTGATCTTACGGCGTGCGCGGGTCGCACGACGGATACGAGCAGATTTCTTATCCATAGTGTTACCTTACTTCTTCTTAGCCTCTTTGGTACGCACGACTTCGTCGGCGTAACGGACACCCTTGCCTTTGTAAGGCTCAGGACGGCGGTAGGCACGCAGATCTGCAGCAACCTGGCCAATAACTTGTTTATCAGCGCCTTTCAGCACGATTTCAGTTTGGCTTGGGCATTCAGCAGTAATACCTGCTGGCAGCTGGTGATCGACCGGGTGAGAGAAGCCTAAGGCTAAATTCACCACGTTGCCTTTAACAGCAGCACGATAACCAACACCTACCAGTTGAAGCTTCTTGGTGAAGCCTTCGGTAACACCAACAACCATTGCGTTCAGCAGAGCGCGCGTAGTACCCGCTTGGGCCCATGCGTTAGCAAAACCTTCGCGCGGAGCGAAAGTCAGTGCGTTAGCTTCTTGCTTCACTTCAACGGCGTTGTGGACAGTACGAGTCAGCTCGCCGTTCTTACCCTTAATCGAAATAACCTGACCGTTGAGTTTTACCTCTACGCCGGCAGGAATGACGACGGGTGCTTTTGCAACACGAGACATTCTTTCCTCCCGAATTAAGCTACGTAGCAGATAATCTCGCCACCAAGACCTGCTTGGCGAGCTGCACGATCGGTCATAACACCTTTAGAGGTAGAAATAACAGCAATACCCAAACCAGCCATAACTTTTGGCAGTGCATCTTTTTTCTTGTAGATGCGCAGACCAGGACGGCTGATTCGTTGAATGCTTTCTACCACTGCCTTGCCCTGGAAGTACTTCAGTACCAGTTCCAGAACAGGCTTGGTGTCGCCTTCGATTTTGAAATCTTCAATAAAACCTTCTTCCTTCAGCAGGTTGGCAATTGCCACTTTCAGCTTGGAGGAAGGCATGGTGACCGCAACTTTGTTCGCGGCTTGACCGTTACGGATACGGGTCAGCATATCCGCGATCGGATCTTGCATGCTCATCTGTCTTTACTCCCGTGATTCAATTGGTAATTACCAGCTAGCCTTTTTCAAGCCTGGTACTTCACCGCGCATAGCGGCTTCACGTAACTTGATACGGCTCAACCCGAATTTGCCCACATAACCATGTGGACGGCCAGTTTGGCGGCAGCGTTTACGCTGACGAGACGGGCTGGAATCACGCGGCAGAGTTTGCAGCTTGAGAACAGCATCCCAACGATCTTCGTCGGAAGAGTTCACACCAGAAATGATAGCCTTCAGTTCCTCGCGTTTAGCGCGGTACTTTTCAGCCAGTTTCACGCGAACGACTTCGCGTGCTTTCATTGATTGCTTAGCCATCAGTAACCCTGCCTTACTTACGGAACGGGAAGTTAAAAGCAGCCAACAGCGCGCGGCCTTCATCATCAGATTTCGCAGTAGTGGTAATGGTAATATCCAAACCACGTACGCGATCGACTTTGTCGTAGTCGATTTCTGGGAAGATGATTTGCTCACGCACACCCATGCTGTAGTTACCACGGCCATCGAATGACTTAGCGGACAAGCCACGGAAGTCACGGATACGTGGAACAGCAATGGAAATCAGTCGCTCAAAGAACTCCCACATGCGTTCGCCACGCAGAGTTACTTTACAGCCGATCGGATAGCCCTGGCGGATTTTGAAGCCTGCAACAGATTTGCGTGCTTTGGTGATGAACGGCTTTTGACCGGAGATTGCTGCCAGATCCGCTGCTGCATTATCCAGCAGTTTCTTGTCAGCGATCGCTTCACCAACACCCATATTCAGGGTGATCTTCTCGACCCGAGGGACTTGCATGACAGAGTTGTAATCAAACTGAGACATCAGTTGTTTGACTACCTCGTCTTTGTAGTAATCATGCAGTTTCGCCATCGTATTACTCCAAATTACTTGATAGTTTCGCTGTTAGATTTGAAGAAACGGACTTTTTTCCCGTCTTCGAATCTAAAGCCTACACGGTCAGCCTTACCGGTAGCCGCGTTGAAGAGAGCAATGTTAGAAACCTGAATTGCAGCTTCTTTTTCAACAATGCCACCTGGTTGGTTCAGAGCCGGGACCGGCTTCTGATGTTTCTTAACCAGGTTGATACCTTCAACAATGACCTTACCAGCAGACAGGACATTTTTTACTTTACCGCGTTTACCTTTGTCTTTCCCGGTAAGCACGATAATTTCGTCATCACGACGGATTTTCGCTGCCATGTTTCGCTCCTTAGAGTACTTCTGGTGCCAGAGAGATAATTTTCATGAACTTCTCATTACGCAGTTCACGAGTTACCGGCCCAAAAATACGCGTACCGATAGGTTGCTCGCTGTTATTGTTTAAAATAACGCATGCATTACCATCGAAGCGAATGACAGAACCGTCCGGGCGACGTACACCCTTCTTGGTGCGCACCACTACCGCCTTCAGCACATCGCCTTTCTTCACCTTACCGCGAGGAATTGCTTCCTTGATGGTAATTTTGATGACATCGCCAATGCCTGCGTAGCGACGGTGCGAGCCACCTAGAACCTTGATACACATTACGCGACGTGCACCGGAGTTGTCGGCCACGGTCAGCATAGTCTGTTCTTGGATCATGTTAGTGCTCCGCTAATGTCAACTACAACTTTAGGACCTATTACTAGATCGTTGAAAAGCCCCATAACCAAGGGCGCAGCATTATAACACCGCTTCCAAAGTATGGGTAGAAAAAATAAACGGCTCATTTTCTGAGCCGTTTATAAGTTAGAGCCAGCTACTCTATTACAGAATCGCTTTCTCTACAACGCGAACCAACGTCCAGGACTTAGTCTTGGACAGTGGACGGCATTCGCGGATTTCTACCACGTCACCGATACCACATTCGTTGTTCTCGTCATGTACGTGCAGCTTGGTCGTACGCTTGATGAATTTCCCGTAGATCGGGTGCTTCACCGTGCGCTCGATAGCAACAACCATGGATTTCTCCATTTTGTCACTAATAACACGACCCTGCAGAGTACGGTTAATATCAGTCATTTACACACCCGCCTTTTCAGTCAGTAAAGTCTTAACACGTGCGACATTACGACGCACTTGTTTCAACAGGTGAGTTTGTTGCAGCTGGCCACTTGCCGCCTGCATGCGCAAGTTAAATTGCTCACGCAGCAGGTTGAGCAGCTCAGTGTTCAGCTCTTCAACGCTTTTTTCACGCAGCTCTTGTGCTTTCATTACATCACCGTCTTAGTTACAAAGGTGGTTTTGATCGGCAATTTAGCTGCAGCCAGCTTGAATGCCTCACGGGCGACCTCTTCTGGTACACCGTCCATTTCGTACAGGACTTTCCCAGGTTGGATCAGGGCAACCCAATATTCCACGTTACCCTTACCTTTACCCATACGCACTTCGAGCGGCTTCTCGGTAATTGGTTTGTCCGGGAATACACGGATCCAAATTTTACCTTGACGCTTAACTGCACGAGTCATTGCACGACGAGCTGCTTCGATTTGACGAGCAGTCAGACGGCCACGGCCAACAGCTTTCAGACCGAAAGTGCCGAAGCTAACATCCGTACCCTGCGCCAGACCACGGTTGCGGCCTTTGTGCATCTTACGGAATTTTGTACGCTTTGGTTGTAACATCAGCGACTCTCCTTACTTGCGGCCTTTACGCTGCTGCTTTTTAGGTTGAGCAGCCGGTTCCGGTTGTTCAACTGCAGCCATACCACCCAGGATCTCACCTTTGAAGATCCATACCTTAACGCCGATTACACCATAAGTGGTGTGCGCTTCAGATGTGTTGTAATCGATATCCGCACGCAGTGTATGCAACGGAACACGACCTTCACGGTACCATTCGGTACGCGCGATTTCAGCACCGCCAAGGCGGCCGCTTACTTCAACTTTGATACCTTTAGCGCCAAGACGCATTGCGTTCTGTACAGCACGCTTCATAGCACGACGGAACATAACGCGACGTTCCAACTGTGAAGTGATGCTGTCAGCAACCAATTTAGCGTCAAGTTCCGGTTTACGGACTTCGGCGATGTTAATTTGCGCAGGAACGCCAGCGATGTTCGCTACGACCTTACGCAGTTTTTCGACATCTTCACCTTTCTTGCCGATAACGATGCCTGGACGAGCAGTGTGAATAGTCACACGGATGCTCTTCGCAGGACGTTCGATAACGATGCGAGAAACGGAAGCTTTCGCCAGTTCCTTAATCAGGAATTGGCGAACTTTAAAGTCGCTGTCCAGGTTGTCAGCGAATTCTTTGGTATTCGCATACCAAGTAGAGTTCCAAGGTTTGACAATACCCAGGCGAATACCATTAGGATGTACTTTCTGACCCATTGCTAGTCTCCAGAGTCTCAGCGATCGGACACAACCACAGTAATGTGGCTGGTGCGCTTCAGGATGCGATCTGCACGACCTTTTGCACGAGGCATAATGCGCTTCATGCTTGGGCCTTCGTCTACGAAGATTTTCGTGACTTTCAGATCATCGATGTCAGCGCCATCGTTGTGTTCTGCGTTAGCAATGGCAGACTCCAGCACTTTCTTAACCAGACCAGCAGCTTTCTTGTTGGTGTAGGCCAGAGTTTCCAGAGCTTGCGACACTTTCTTACCGCGGATCAGGTCAGCCACAAGGCGGACCTTCTGTGCAGAAGAACGAGCGTGGCGATGTTTAGCGATAGTTTCCATCTCTTCCTCCTACCTTAGCGCTTTTTAGCTTTTTTATCAGCCGCATGGCCGCGATAAGTGCGAGTCGGCGCGAATTCACCCAGTTTGTGACCGACCATTTCATCGGAAACGAACACTGGTACGTGCTGACGACCATTATGGACAGCGATGGTCAAACCGATCATGTTAGGAAAGATCGTTGAACGACGGGACCAAGTGCGCAAAGGCTTCTTGTCACCGCTTTCCACCGCTTTCTCTACCTTCTTCAGCAAGTGCAGGTCAATAAAAGGACCTTTCTTGAGAGAACGTGGCATGGCTTATCCTCTAATTATTTTTTGCTACGGCGACGTACGATGAACTTATCAGTACGCTTGTTGCTGCGGGTTTTCTTACCTTTGGTCTGAACGCCCCATGGTGTTACTGGGTGTTTACCAAAGTTTTTACCCTCACCACCACCGTGCGGGTGATCTACCGGGTTCATCGCCGTACCGCGAACGGTAGGACGAACACCACGCCAACGTGCAGCACCTGCTTTACCCAGAACGCGAAGCATATGTTCAGCGTTACCGACTTCACCCAAGGTGGCGCGGCAATCAACTGGAACTTTACGCATTTCGCCTGAGCGCAGACGCAGAGTTACGTAGGAACCATCACGTGCAACGATCTGAACGTAGGCACCAGCAGAGCGAGCGATTTGACCGCCTTTACCTGGTTTCATTTCTACGTTATGAACCGTTGAACCCACTGGGATGTTGCGCATTGGCAGGGCGTTACCTACCTTAATTGCAGCATCAACGCCAGATTGGATCTGGTCACCAGCTTTCAGACCTTTCGGCGCCAGGATATAACGGCGTTCGCCGTCTTTGTACAGAACCAGCGCGATGTTCGCGGAACGGTTCGGATCGTACTCCAGACGCTCAACCACTGCAGCCACACCGTCTTTGTTGCGTTTGAAGTCAACCAGACGATAATGTTGCTTGTGGCCACCACCGATATGACGGGTGGTGATACGGCCATTGTTGTTACGGCCACCGCTTTTGCTCAGTTTCTCAAGCAGCGGGGCATGAGGTTTACCCTTGTGCAGCTCAGGGTTAACCACTTTAACAACGTGGCGACGACCCGGAGATGTAGGTTTACATTTAACAATTGCCATTGTTCTTACTCCTCCGACTTACTCTGCGCCGCCGATGAAGTCCAGATTCTGGCCTTCTTTCAGGGTGACGTAAGCTTTTTTCCAGTCGCTACGACGACCAACACGCTGACCGTGACGCTTCACTTTCCCTTTAACTACCAGGGTGTTAACGTCTTCGACTTCGACTTCAAACAGTTTCTGCACTGCAGCTTTAATTTCTGCTTTGGTCGCGTCTTTGGCAACTTTGAGAACGATGGTGTTAGTTTTTTCCATCGCAGCGGATGCTTTTTCAGATACGTGCGGTGCACGCAGCACTTTCAGCAGACGTTCTTCACGGATCATGCCAGCATCTCCTCAACTTGCTTCACAGCATCAGCAGTCATAACCACTTTGTCGAAGGCGATCAGGCTAACCGGGTCGATACCTGCTACATCGCGCACGTCAACCTTGTACAGGTTGCGAGCAGCCAGGAACAGATTCTCATCCAGTTCACCGGTTACGATCAGCACATCTTCCAGCGCCATATCTTTCAGTTTCTGTGCCAGCAGCTTAGTTTTAGGCGCTTCTACAGAGAACTTCTCGACAATGATCAGACGATCTTGACGTACCAGTTCGGACAGGATGCTTTTCAGCGCGCCGCGGTACATCTTTTTGTTTACTTTCTGACTGTGGTCCTGAGGCTTCGCAGCAAAGGTCACGCCACCTGAACGCCAGATCGGGCTCTTTACAGAACCTGAACGCGCACGGCCGGTACCTTTCTGGCGCCACGGTTTTTTACCGGAACCAGTTACTTCAGCACGGGTCTTCTGAGCACGAGTACCTTGACGGGCACCTGCTGCATAAGCAACAACAACCTGGTGTACCAGCGCTTCGTTAAAGTCACGACCGAAGGTAGTTTCGGAAACAGTCAGCGCGCTTTGCGCGTCTTTCAATACTAATTCCATTGCTATCCCCTTACGCCTTCACAGCTGGTTTAACGATCAGGTTGCCACCGGTTGCGCCCGGTACAGCACCCTTAACCAGCAGCAGGTTGCGCTCAGCGTCAACACGTACTACGTCCAGGCTTTGAACGGTTACACGCTCGTCACCCAGGTGGCCAGCCATTTTCTTGCCTTTGAACACTTTGCCCGGAGTCTGGTTCTGACCGATAGAACCCGGAACGCGGTGAGACAAGGAGTTACCGTGGGTAGCGTCTTGGGTACGGAAGTTCCAGCGCTTTACAGTGCCAGCAAAACCTTTACCTTTAGAAGTACCGGTAACATCGACTTTTTTAACTTCAGCGAAGATTTCAACGCTGATGTTTTGACCTGCAGTAAATTCTTCACCTTCAGCAGTGCGGAATTCCCACAGACCACGGCCAGCTTCAACGCCAGCTTTAGCGAAATGGCCCGCTTCCGGCTTGGTTACGCGGTTAGCTTTTTTGCTACCGGTAGTAACCTGCACAGCACGGTACCCGTCGTTAGCCAGGTCTTTAACCTGAGTCACGCGGTTCGCTTCAATTTCAATCACGGTTACTGGGATAGAAACGCCATCTTCAGTGAAGATACGAGTCATACCCAATTTCTTACCGACTAAACCAATCATTGTTTCAACCTCTCAATCGCTCAATGACCTGATTAACCCAGGCTGATCTGCACGTCTACACCAGCAGCCAGATCCAGACGCATCAGAGCATCAACGGTTTTCTCGGTTGGCTCAACGATGTCAACCAGACGCTTGTGAGTGCGAATTTCGTACTGATCACGCGCGTCTTTGTTAACGTGCGGAGAGATCAGAACGGTAAAGCGCTCTTTGCGAGTTGGCAGCGGGATCGGACCACGGACTTGCGCACCAGTGCGCTTAGCAGTCTCGACGATTTCCGCGGTTGATTGATCGATAAGACGATGATCAAACGCTTTCAGGCGGATACGGATTCTTTGGTTCTGCATGAGACCAGAGCTCCAATTATTTATAAACGTAAATAATTACTCCTCACACCCATTTCGATTGATGGGGGAGTGTAATCGTCAACATATAACCCCCATATCGGGAGTATTGTTCGAAGGGCAAAACGAACTTGCCTATCGACTGATTCGCTAAAATCAGGCTTACCAAGATTAGGTAAGCCCGCGCATTATACGCAAAACAGAGCGAGAAGCAAGGCACGGATGGAAATATGCTCAGGATATCGACATTTATTGCAGTTTTAGGTCTTAGATGGCGGTTCGGAAAGCCAGGTACAATAGTATGCGGGGAAATCAGATGAGGCGTTGAGGCTTCTCCCCTGCCCTGCCGGTGATAATACATGCCGGCAGGGAAGCATTGTCGCTAAGTAGGGAATCAGGTTTTACATTACTAAAGTTGGGCTTGTGCGTAGTTCTGAATACCCAGGCGGTCGATCAAATCAAGTTCGGTTTCCAACCAATCGATATGCTCTTCCTCATCTGCCAGGATCTCTATCATCAAATCACGGCTGACATAGTCATGGATGGAATCAGCATAAGCAATGCCTTCACGAAGACTTTTGGCGCCGTCCAACTCCAGGGCCAAATCGGAACGCAGCATTTCCTCAATATCTTCGCCAATATTCAACTTACCGAGATCCTGCAAATTCGGGATACCTTCCAAAAACAAAATACGTTCGATGTAACGATCGGCATGCTTCATTTCATCGATCGACTCGTGGTATTCCTTATCATTGAGACGAGTTAACCCCCAGTTCTTGAACATTCGGGCATGCAGGAAATATTGATTGATGGCAACCAGCTCGTTGCCGAGCAGTTTGTTGAGGTGAGCAATGATCTTTTTATCGCCTTTCATAGGTAACTCCTCCTGGCCAGTTCTAAAAGTGTAGAAGCTGAAAGCCAAGAGTCAAAAAATAACCTTACCTTTAGTTAGGCAACTTCGTGCATTTGGATAATGGTTCCGCTTTCCTCCACCATAATCTGTCTCGCCTGACGAATGCACTTTCCACAATCGGTACCAATAGGTACAAGTTCACGCAGTTGTTTCATGGTATGCGGATTGTGCTGACGTACGGCCTTGCGGATCGCTTTGTCAGTCACGGCATTACACAGACATACATACATAGAGGGACTCACTTCTTAACCAATGCTGTAATTCTAAATAGGAATGCTTTTTATTTCAATTAAGATTTGGAAAAATTGCATAAAAAAAGGGCACCGAAGTGCCCTCTTTTTGTGTCGAAAAATTATTCGCGATTAAGCGATAACTTTAGCAACAACACCAGCGCCTACAGTACGGCCGCCTTCACGGATTGCGAAACGCAGACCGTCGTCCATCGCGATTGGGTGAATCAGGGTAACAACCATGTTCACGTTATCGCCAGGCATTACCATCTCAACGCCTTCTGGCAGTTCGATGGTACCGGTCACGTCAGTTGTACGGAAGTAGAACTGTGGACGGTAGCCTTTGAAGAATGGAGTATGACGACCACCTTCTTCTTTGCTCAGGATGTACACTTCTGAGTCGAATTTGGTGTGTGGCTTGATAGAACCTGGTTTAGCCAGTACCTGACCACGTTCGATG
>NZ_JBQZFV010000025.1:0-27157 GCF_052691735.1 Serratia sp. NA_13 | reverse complement strand
TATCGAACGTGGTCAGGTACTGGCTAAACCAGGTTCTATCAAGCCGCACACTCAGTTCGATTCAGAAGTGTACATCCTGAGCAAAGATGAAGGTGGTCGTCATACTCCATTCTTCAAAGGCTACCGTCCACAGTTCTACTTCCGTACAACTGACGTGACTGGTACCATCGAACTGCCAGAAGGCGTTGAGATGGTAATGCCTGGTGACAACGTGAACATGAAAGTCACCCTGATCCACCCAATCGCGATGGACGACGGTCTGCGTTTCGCAATCCGTGAAGGCGGCCGTACTGTAGGCGCTGGTGTTGTTGCCAAAGTTATCGCTTAATCGCTGATAACGTTTGACGCGACACGCGGTAAAAGGGCATCATTCGATGCCCTTTTTCTACGCTGTGAACTAGAACCTATCTCATCAGCGATTTTGCAGTCATAATCATTGGTGAGATGGGCTCTTAAAGCGTATTGACTGAAATACGTCATAGCGTAAAACACCGAGATGCTGCCGAGCAGCACCTGATCGGTTTGGTTTGCCTTGCAGTGCGAGGCAAAGTTGTCTGTTCTGAATTCATTGTGACAGGTTGGTTTATGAGTGCGAATACCGAGGCTCAAGGGAGCGGGCGCGGCCTGGAAACGGCTAAATGGCTGATCGTCGCTGTTCTGTTGGTTGTAGCGATTGTTGGTAACTATTTCTACCGTGATTTCAGCCTGCCATTACGCGCGCTGGCCGTTGTAGTGGTTATCGCTGTTGCAGGCGCTGTGGCGCTGATGACGACCAAAGGCAAAGCCACCGTTGCGTTTGCACGCGAAGCGCGTACTGAAGTACGCAAAGTGATCTGGCCAACTCGTCAGGAAACGCTACATACCACGTTGATCGTTGCCGCGGTAACTGCCGTGATGTCACTGATTCTGTGGGGGCTGGATGGTATTCTGGTCCGTCTGGTATCGTTTATTACTGGCCTGAGGTTCTAAAATGTCTGAAGCTCCAAAAAAACGGTGGTACGTCGTTCAGGCGTTTTCCGGTTTTGAAGGTCGCGTAGCGCAATCGCTGCGTGAATACATCAAACTGCATGATATGGAAGAACTGTTCGGCGAAGTCATGGTTCCTACGGAAGAGGTTGTTGAAATCCGTGGCGGCCAGCGTCGCAAAAGCGAACGTAAATTCTTCCCGGGCTACGTACTGGTTCAGATGGTAATGAATGACGCCAGCTGGCACTTGGTACGCAGCGTTCCACGCGTAATGGGTTTCATCGGCGGGACTTCTGACCGTCCGGCTCCGATCAGCGACAAAGAAGTTGATGCGATTATGAACCGCCTGCAGCAGGTTGGTGATAAGCCGCGTCCGAAAACGCTGTTCGAACCGGGTGAATTGGTCCGCGTTAGCGATGGTCCGTTTGCTGACTTCAACGGTGTTGTTGAAGAAGTGGATTACGAGAAGAGTCGCCTGAAAGTTTCCGTTTCCATCTTTGGCCGTGCAACGCCGGTGGAACTGGACTTCGCTCAGGTTGAGAAAGGCTGATCAATTAATCAGCAATAAGTGGCTTTTGCCGCTTGTCAGAGGCGCGAAATTGAACTACAATTTCGCGCCTTTTGTTTTTATAGGCCTTGCTCTTTAGAGTGAGGTGATACACGGGGAGCCTTTTGCGAGGCGTTATTACCCAAACCGAGGAATTGTAAATGGCCAAGAAAGTACAAGCCTACGTTAAGCTGCAAGTTGCAGCCGGTATGGCGAACCCAAGTCCGCCAGTTGGTCCAGCTCTGGGTCAGCAAGGTGTTAACATCATGGAATTCTGTAAGGCGTTCAATGCTAAGACTGACAGCGTTGAGAAAGGTCTGCCGATTCCGGTTGTTATTACTGTTTATTCTGACCGCTCCTTCACTTTCGTTACCAAAACCCCGCCAGCAGCAGTTCTGCTGAAAAAAGCGGCTGGTATCAAGTCTGGTTCAGGCAAGCCGAACAAAGACAAAGTAGGTAAAGTGACAAGTGCTCAGGTACGTGAAATCGCAGAAACCAAAGCTGCGGACATGACTGGTTCCAACGTTGAAGCGATGACTCGCTCCATCGAAGGTACTGCTCGTTCCATGGGCCTGGTAGTGGAGGATTAAGAAATGGCTAAGCTGACCAAGCGCATGCGCGTGATCCGTGACAAAGTTGATGCTACTAAACAGTATGACATCACCGAAGCTGTTGCTCTGCTGAAAGAGCTGGCCACCGCTAAATTCGTAGAAAGCGTTGACGTTGCTGTTAACCTCGGCATCGACGCGCGTAAATCTGACCAAAACGTTCGTGGCGCTACCGTTCTGCCAAACGGCACCGGTCGTTCCGTTCGCGTTGCCGTATTTGCCCAGGGCCCTAACGCTGAAGCAGCTAAAGCTGCTGGCGCAGAGCTGGTAGGTATGGAAGATCTGGCAGACCAGATCAAGAAAGGCGAAATGAACTTCGACGTTGTTATTGCTTCTCCGGATGCAATGCGCGTTGTTGGTCAACTGGGCCAGGTCCTGGGTCCACGTGGCCTGATGCCAAACCCGAAAGTGGGTACCGTTACTCCGAACGTTGCTGAAGCAGTGAAAAACGCTAAAGCAGGTCAGGTTCGTTATCGTAACGACAAAAACGGCATCATCCATACCACTATCGGTAAGGTTGATTTCGAGTCAGACAAGCTGAAAGAAAACCTGGAAGCTCTGCTGGTTGCGCTGAAAAAAGCAAAACCATCTCAGGCTAAAGGCGTGTACATCAAGAAAGTTAGCCTCTCCACCACCATGGGTGCTGGCGTTGCTATCGATCAAAGCGGCCTGACTGCTGTAGCGAACTAATCGCCTTGCGATTATCGCTTTGACTTGGGGCTGGGATTTGTCTAGAATCCTAGGCCCCAAGGTTTTGCTATTGGCAATAGTCACAGCGAAACAAAGATTTTTCGGTTGGAGCCTGGCCTATCCAGGCCTCCGTCCAAGACCGCAGGTGTATCGAAAGGTACTTAATCCTTCCTGCGTAGACGGTGACAGAGCCTAAAGAAAATTTTAAATTGTCTTTGCTGGATTCTGCTCACCGTGTTTGAACGCTCTCACTGCGTGATTTATCACAAGGTGTTGAGTGATGTGAGTGCTGGGGATTTCCCCCGGCTAAATCCAGGAGCAAAGAGCTAATGGCATTAAATCTTCAAGACAAACAAGCGATTGTTGCTGAAGTCAACGAAGTAGCCAAAGGCGCGCTGTCTGCGGTTGTTGCGGATTCCCGTGGCGTTACCGTTGATAAAATGACTGAACTGCGTAAAGCAGGTCGTGAAGCTGGCGTTTACATGCGTGTTGTTCGTAACACCCTGATGCGTCGCGTAGTTGAAGGCACTCCATTCGAATGCCTGAAAGACACGTTCGTCGGTCCTACCTTGATTGCATTTTCTCATGAACACCCGGGCGCTGCTGCTCGTCTGTTCAAAGATTTCGCGAAAGCGAATGCAAAGTTCGAGATTAAAGCTGCGGCCTTTGAAGGTGAGATGATCCCTGCGGCACAAATTGACCGCTTGGCAACTCTGCCTACTTACGATGAAGCAATCGCACGCCTGATGGCAACCATGAAAGAAGCCGCTGCCGGCAAATTGGTTCGCACTCTGGCTGCACTGCGCGATCAGAAAGAAGCGGCATAAGCCCTTTTTCTTATCCGTTGCTTACGTATTTAAACTATTTCTGAATTTTAGGAACATTTGTTATGTCTATCACTAAAGACCAAATTATCGAAGGCGTTGCAGCTCTGTCTGTAATGGAAATCGTTGAACTGATCGCCGCTATGGAAGAGAAGTTCGGTGTTTCTGCTGCTGCTGTAGCTGCAGGTCCTGCTGCTGCTGCTGAAGCTGTTGAAGAAAAAACTGAATTCGACGTTGTACTGAAAGGTATCGGCGCGAACAAAGTTGCAGTAATCAAAGCAGTACGTGGCGCAACTGGCCTGGGTCTGAAAGAAGCTAAAGACCTGGTTGAGTCTGCACCAGCAGCACTGAAAGAAGGCATCAGCAAAGACGACGCTGAAGCACTGAAAAAAGCTCTGGAAGAAGCTGGCGCTGAAGTTGAAGTTAAATAAGCCACTGCTTTCTGAGTGCAGTCTGTTTTAACTAACAGACTGATGGCTGGTGACTTTTTGGTCACCAGCCTTTTTGCGCTGTAGGGCGTCAGTAGAGTTTCACACTGTTTGGCTACTGGCTAACCCCAATATTTCTTTCTATCGACGACTTAATATATTGCCTTCCCTGCCGCAGCAAAATCTGCCGCACAACGCAACGAAATGATTTAAGCGTGATAGAAACGAGTATTGCGGAGAGTGTTCCCGCTTTCCGGTCGACAAAATGGTGTTGCGTGAACCGTCCTATATCCGGACGGACAATAGGTTCGACTTTCCAGCGAGCTGAGGAACCCTATGGTTTACTCCTATACCGAGAAAAAACGTATTCGTAAGGATTTTGGTAAGCGTCCACAAGTTTTGGACATACCATATCTCCTTTCTATCCAGCTTGATTCGTTCCAGAAGTTTATCGAGCAAGATCCAGAAGGGCAGCACGGCCTAGAAGCCGCTTTCCGTTCTGTTTTCCCTATCCAGAGCTACAGTGGCAATTCGGAGCTGCAATACGTTAGCTACCGTCTTGGTGAGCCGGTCTTCGACGTCAAAGAGTGCCAGATCCGTGGTGTGACGTTCTCTGCACCGCTGCGCGTAAAACTGCGCCTGGTCATCTATGAGCGTGAAGCTCCGGAAGGTACGGTCAAAGACATCAAGGAACAAGAAGTCTATATGGGCGAAATTCCGCTCATGACCGAAAACGGCACCTTTGTGATCAACGGTACTGAGAGGGTTATCGTATCTCAGCTTCACCGTAGTCCTGGCGTATTCTTTGACAGCGATAAGGGTAAAACCCACTCTTCGGGTAAAGTGCTGTATAACGCACGTATCATCCCTTACCGCGGTTCATGGCTGGATTTCGAGTTTGACCCGAAAGACAACCTGTTTGTGCGTATTGACCGTCGCCGTAAATTGCCTGCGACCATCATTCTGCGCGCATTGAACTACACCACTGAGCAGATCCTTGACCTGTTCTTTGCGAAAGTAGTTTACGAGATCCGTGATAACAAGCTGCAGATGGAGCTGGTTCCAGAACGTCTGCGTGGTGAGACTGCTTCGTTTGATATCGAAGCCAACGGCAAGATCTATATTGAAAAAGGCCGTCGTATCACCGCTCGTCATATCCGTCAGCTCGAAAAAGACGAAATTCAGAGTATTGAAGTACCGGTTGAGTACATCGCGGGCAAAGTGGTCGCGAAGGACTATATCGATACCAATACCGGTGAGCTGATCTGCGCAGCCAACATGGAGCTGTCGCTGGATTTGCTGGCCAAACTGAGCCAGTCAGGCCACAAGCGTATCGAAACGCTGTTCACCAACGACCTGGATCACGGTGCGTACATCTCTGAGACTGTACGTGTCGATCCAACCAGCGATCGTTTGAGCGCACTGGTAGAAATCTACCGCATGATGCGCCCTGGTGAGCCGCCAACGCGCGAAGCTGCTGAAAACCTGTTTGAGAACTTGTTCTTCTCTGAAGACCGCTACGATCTGTCTGCGGTTGGTCGTATGAAGTTCAACCGTTCTCTGCTGCGCGACGAGATCGAAGGTTCGGGCATCCTGAGCAAAGACGACATCATCGAAGTGATGAAGAAGCTCATCGGTATCCGTAACGGTAAAGGCGAAGTGGACGATATCGACCACTTGGGCAACCGTCGTATCCGTTCCGTCGGCGAAATGGCCGAGAACCAGTTCCGTGTAGGTCTGGTACGTGTTGAGCGTGCGGTTAAAGAACGTCTGTCCCTGGGCGATCTGGACACCTTGATGCCACAGGACATGATCAACGCCAAGCCAATTTCGGCGGCGGTGAAAGAGTTCTTCGGCTCCAGCCAGCTGTCTCAGTTTATGGACCAGAACAACCCGTTGTCCGAGATTACGCACAAACGTCGTATCTCTGCATTGGGCCCAGGCGGTCTGACCCGTGAACGTGCCGGCTTTGAAGTTCGAGACGTACACCCGACTCACTACGGTCGCGTTTGCCCAATCGAAACGCCGGAAGGTCCAAACATCGGTCTGATCAACTCCTTGTCCGTGTATGCGCAGACAAACGAGTATGGCTTCCTGGAAACTCCGTACCGCCGCGTGCGTGACGGCCTGGTTACCGATGAAATCAATTATCTGTCTGCTATTGAAGAAGGCAACTTCGTTATCGCTCAGGCGAACTCCAACCTGGATGATGAAGGCCGCTTCGTAGAAGACTTGGTCACCTGTCGTAACAAAGGCGAATCAAGCCTGTTCAGCCGCGATCAGGTTGACTATATGGACGTATCAACCCAGCAGGTTGTATCCGTTGGTGCTTCACTGATTCCATTCCTGGAACACGATGACGCCAACCGTGCATTGATGGGTGCGAACATGCAACGTCAGGCGGTTCCAACCTTGCGTGCTGACAAGCCGCTGGTAGGTACCGGTATGGAGCGTGCTGTAGCTGTTGACTCCGGCGTTACTGCCGTAGCTCGACGTGGCGGTGTGATCCAGTACGTGGATGCTTCCCGTATCGTTATCAAAGTTAACGAAGACGAGATGCTCGCGGGCGAAGCAGGTATCGATATTTATAACCTGACCAAGTACACCCGTTCTAACCAGAACACCTGTATCAACCAGATGCCGTGTGTGAATCTGGGTGAGCCAATCGAGCGCGGCGACGTGCTGGCAGATGGCCCGTCCACAGACCTGGGTGAACTGGCGTTGGGCCAGAACATGCGCGTGGCATTCATGCCATGGAACGGCTATAACTTCGAAGACTCCATCTTGGTGTCCGAGCGTGTGGTTCAGGAAGATCGCTTCACTACCATCCACATTCAGGAACTGGCATGTGTGTCTCGCGACACCAAGTTGGGGCCTGAAGAGATCACTGCCGACATCCCTAACGTGGGTGAAGCAGCGCTCTCCAAACTCGATGAGTCCGGTATCGTGTATATCGGTGCTGAAGTGACCGGTGGCGACATTCTGGTTGGTAAGGTAACACCAAAAGGTGAAACCCAGCTGACGCCAGAAGAGAAGCTGCTGCGTGCGATCTTTGGTGAGAAGGCGTCTGACGTTAAAGACTCCTCTCTGCGCGTACCAAACGGCGTTTCCGGTACGATTATCGACGTGCAGGTCTTCACCCGCGATGGCGTGGAAAAAGACAAGCGTGCGCTCGAAATCGAAGAAATGCAGCTGAAGCAGGCGAAAAAAGACCTGACTGAAGAACTGCAGATCTTGGAAGCTGGTCTGTTCGCACGTATCCATGCGGTGCTGGTTGCCGGCGGTGTTGAAGCTGAAAAGCTGAGCAAGCTGCCACGCGATCGCTGGCTGGAACTGGGCCTGACCGACGAAGAGAAGCAAAACCAGCTGGAGCAGTTGGCAGAGCAGTACGACGAACTGAAATCCGACTTTGAGAAGAAGCTGGACGCCAAGCGTCGTAAAATCACCCAGGGCGATGATCTGGCACCAGGCGTGCTGAAAATCGTTAAGGTTTATCTGGCTGTTAAGCGTCAGATCCAACCGGGTGACAAGATGGCAGGCCGCCACGGTAACAAGGGTGTTATCTCCAAGATCAACCCGATCGAAGATATGCCTTACGATGAAAACGGCACGCCGGTTGACATCGTACTGAACCCGCTGGGCGTACCATCACGTATGAACATCGGTCAGATCCTGGAAACCCACTTGGGTATGGCTGCAAAAGGCATTGGTGAGAAGATCAACCAAATGCTCAAGCAGCACCGGGAAGTGGCCAAGCTGCGTGAGTTCATTCAGAAGGCTTACGATCTGGGCGACGATGTCTGCCAGAAAGTTGACCTGAACACCTTCACCGACGATGAAGTACTGCGTCTGGCAGAGAACCTGAAAAAAGGTATGCCAATCGCAACGCCGGTGTTTGATGGTGCGAAAGAGAGTGAAATCAAGCAACTGCTGGAAATGGGCGGGATCCCAACCTCGGGTCAGATTACGCTGTTCGATGGCCGTACCGGTGAGCAATTTGAGCGCCAGGTTACCGTTGGCTATATGTACATGCTGAAACTGAACCACTTGGTTGACGATAAAATGCACGCCCGTTCAACCGGTTCTTACAGCTTGGTTACTCAGCAGCCGCTGGGTGGTAAGGCGCAGTTCGGTGGTCAACGCTTCGGTGAGATGGAAGTGTGGGCACTGGAAGCATACGGCGCAGCTTATACCCTGCAGGAAATGCTTACCGTTAAGTCGGATGACGTTAACGGCCGTACCAAGATGTACAAAAACATCGTGGATGGCGATCACCGCATGGAACCAGGCATGCCGGAGTCCTTCAACGTACTGTTGAAAGAAATCCGCTCGCTCGGTATCAACATCGAACTGGAAGGCGAGTAATCGTTTTTCCGGCTCAGGCTCCCGGCCTTAGGGAGCCTGAGGGTGGTTGTTCAGGTCACACGGGCGCGCGATTTGTCAGCGTGCGCCCAACAGGTTTAACTCCGACAGGAGCCAATCCGTGAAAGACTTATTAAAGTTTCTGAAAGCGCAAACCAAGACCGAAGAGTTTGACGCGATCAAGATTGCTCTGGCATCGCCAGACATGATCCGTTCGTGGTCGTTCGGCGAAGTCAAGAAGCCGGAAACCATTAACTACCGTACGTTCAAACCAGAACGTGACGGCCTTTTCTGCGCCCGTATCTTTGGGCCGGTAAAAGACTATGAGTGCCTGTGTGGTAAGTACAAGCGCTTAAAACACCGCGGCGTGATTTGTGAGAAGTGCGGCGTTGAAGTGACCCAGACCAAAGTACGCCGTGAGCGTATGGGGCACATCGAGCTGGCTTCACCAACTGCGCACATCTGGTTCCTGAAATCGCTGCCTTCGCGCATCGGTTTACTGCTGGATATGCCGCTGCGTGACATCGAACGTGTACTGTACTTCGAATCCTATGTGGTTATCGAAGGCGGTATGACCAACCTCGAGCGTCGTCAGATCCTGACTGAAGAGCAGTATCTGGATGCGCTGGAAGAGTTCGGTGATGAATTCGACGCCAAGATGGGTGCGGAAGCTATTCAGGCCCTGTTGAAAAACATGGATCTGGAGCAAGAGTGTGAAACTCTGCGCGAAGAGCTGAACGAAACCAACTCCGAAACCAAGCGTAAGAAGCTGACCAAGCGTATCAAGCTGCTGGAAGCGTTCGTACAGTCTGGCAACAAGCCAGAGTGGATGATCCTGACCGTGCTGCCGGTACTGCCGCCGGATCTGCGTCCGCTGGTGCCGTTGGATGGGGGGCGTTTCGCGACTTCAGATCTGAACGATCTGTATCGCCGCGTGATCAACCGTAACAACCGTCTGAAACGCCTGCTGGATCTGGCTGCGCCTGACATCATCGTGCGCAACGAAAAGCGTATGCTGCAAGAAGCGGTAGATGCCCTGCTGGATAACGGTCGTCGCGGTCGTGCAATCACCGGTTCCAACAAGCGTCCTCTGAAATCTTTGGCCGATATGATCAAAGGTAAGCAGGGTCGTTTCCGTCAGAACCTGTTGGGTAAACGTGTTGACTACTCTGGTCGTTCTGTAATCACCGTAGGTCCGTACCTGCGTCTGCATCAGTGCGGTCTGCCTAAGAAAATGGCACTGGAGCTGTTCAAACCGTTCATCTACGGCAAGCTGGAGCTGCGTGGCTTGGCCACCACCATCAAAGCCGCCAAGAAAATGGTTGAGCGCGAAGAAGCTGTCGTTTGGGATATCCTGGACGAAGTTATCCGCGAACACCCGGTACTGCTGAACCGTGCACCAACCCTGCACCGTTTGGGTATCCAGGCGTTTGAACCGGTTCTGATCGAAGGTAAGGCTATCCAGCTGCACCCGTTGGTTTGTGCGGCATACAACGCCGACTTCGATGGTGACCAGATGGCAGTACACGTTCCACTGACGCTTGAAGCTCAGCTGGAAGCGCGTGCGCTGATGATGTCTACCAACAACATCCTGTCACCAGCGAACGGCGAGCCAATCATCGTTCCTTCTCAGGACGTTGTATTGGGTCTGTATTACATGACCCGTGACTGTGTTAACGCCAAAGGCGAAGGCATGGTGTTGAGTGGCCCGAAAGAAGCGGAGCGTATTTACCGCGCCGGTCTGGCTTCTCTGCATGCGCGTGTCAAAGTGCGTATCACCGAAGAGATCAAAAACACCGAAGGCGAGTCTGTACACCAGACTTCGATCGTCGACACTACCATTGGTCGCGCCATCCTGTGGATGATCGTACCGAAAGGTCTGCCGTATGCGATCGTTAACCAGCCTTTGGGCAAGAAAGCTATCTCCAAGATGCTGAACACCTGTTACCGCATCCTGGGCCTGAAGCCGACCGTTATCTTTGCTGACCAGATCATGTACACCGGTTTTGCTTACGCAGCCCGTTCAGGCGCGTCAGTAGGTATCGATGACATGGTAATCCCTGCCAAGAAAGCAGAGATCATCGAAGAAGCAGAAACCGAAGTTGCCGAAATCCAGGAGCAGTTCCAGTCTGGTTTGGTTACCGCCGGCGAACGCTACAACAAAGTGATCGATATCTGGGCCGCAGCGAACGAACGTGTTGCCAAGGCAATGATGGAAAACTTGTCTGTTGAAGACGTCGTCAACCGTGACGGTGTTGTTGAACAGCAGGTTTCCTTCAACAGTATCTTTATGATGGCCGACTCCGGTGCGCGTGGTTCTGCAGCACAGATTCGTCAGCTGGCCGGTATGCGTGGCCTGATGGCCAAGCCGGATGGTTCCATCATTGAAACGCCAATCACTGCGAACTTCCGTGAAGGTCTGAACGTACTCCAGTACTTCATCTCCACGCACGGTGCTCGTAAAGGTCTGGCGGATACCGCACTGAAAACGGCTAACTCCGGTTATCTGACCCGTCGTCTGGTTGACGTAGCGCAGGATCTGGTGGTTACCGAGGACGACTGTGGTACTCACAACGGCATCATGATGACTCCGGTTATCGAAGGTGGTGACGTTAAAGAGCCACTGCGCGAACGTGTTCTGGGTCGTGTGACAGCAGAAGATATCATCAAGCCGGGTACGGCTGATATCCTGGTGCCACGTAACACCCTGCTGCACGAGAAGACTTGTGACCTGTTGGAAGAGAACTCTGTCGACAGCGTTAAAGTCCGTTCCGTCGTTAGTTGTGAAACCGACTTTGGTGTGTGTGCAAACTGCTATGGCCGCGACCTGGCACGTGGTCACATCATCAACAAAGGCGAAGCTATCGGCGTAATCGCGGCACAGTCAATCGGTGAGCCGGGTACACAGCTGACGATGCGTACGTTCCACATCGGTGGTGCGGCATCTCGTGCGGCTGCTGAATCCAGCATCCAGGTGAAAAACAAGGGTACTCTGAAGCTGAGCAATGTGAAGTTCGTAATGAACGCAACAGGCAAGCTGGTGATTACCTCTCGTAACACCGAACTGAAGCTGATCGACGAATTCGGCCGTACTAAAGAACGCTACAAAGTGCCTTACGGTTCCGTGATGGGCAAAGGCGACGGTATGGAAGTTAACGGCGGCGAAACCGTGGCTAACTGGGATCCGCACACCATGCCAGTTATCACCGAAGTGAGTGGTTTCATCCGCTTCGCTGATATGGTTGACGGCCAGACCATTACCCGCCAGACCGACGAACTGACCGGTTTGTCTTCTCTGGTAGTACTGGATAGCGCAGAGCGTACCGGTAGCGGTAAAGACCTGCGTCCGGCACTGAAAATCGTTGATGCCAAAGGCGACGACGTCTTGATCCCAGGTACTGATATGCCTGCTCAATACTTCCTGCCAGGTAAAGCGATTGTACAGCTGGAAGACGGCATTCAGATCGGTGCGGGTGATACCCTGGCGCGTATTCCTCAGGAATCCGGCGGTACCAAGGATATTACCGGTGGTCTGCCACGCGTTGCGGATCTGTTCGAAGCACGTCGTCCGAAAGAGCCGGCAATCCTGGCTGAAATCAGCGGGATTATCTCGTTTGGTAAAGAGACCAAAGGCAAACGTCGCCTGGTAATCTCCCCACTGGACGGCAGCGATGCGTACGAAGAGATGATTCCAAAATGGCGTCAGCTCAACGTGTTCGAAGGTGAAGTTGTGGAACGTGGTGACGTCGTTTCTGACGGCCCAGAATCTCCACACGACATTCTGCGTCTGCGTGGTGTGCATGCGGTTACTCGCTACATCACCAACGAAGTGCAGGAAGTTTACCGTCTGCAAGGTGTTAAGATTAACGATAAACACATTGAAGTTATCGTTCGTCAGATGCTGCGTAAAGGCACCATCGTTAGCGCTGGTGGCACCGAGTTCCTGGAAGGCGAGCAGGCCGAAGTGTCTCGCGTTAAGATTGCCAACCGTCAGCTTGCTGCTGAAGGTAAGATCGAGGCAACCTTCTCACGCGATCTGCTGGGTATCACCAAGGCTTCCTTGGCGACCGAGTCCTTCATCTCTGCAGCATCGTTCCAGGAAACGACGCGCGTTCTGACCGAAGCGGCTGTTGCCGGTAAGCGTGATGAACTGCGCGGTCTGAAAGAGAACGTCATCGTGGGCCGTCTGATCCCAGCTGGTACCGGTTACGCTTATCATCAGGACCGCATGCGCCGTAAAGCACAGGGTGAAACGCCAGTTGTTCCGCAGGTGAGCGCGGAAGAAGCAACGGCTAACCTGGCTGAATTGCTCAATGCTGGCAACCTGGGTGGCGGCAACAACGATTAATCGTTGAATGCGCCTTGGGGTCTGGCATTGCCAGGCCCTGACCAGATAAACCGCTCCTTCGGGGGCGGTTTTTTTTTGCATGTGAACCGGCTGGGTGAGGAGCTACAGGTTCTGAGGTCCCGGAGTCACGCGGGAGGGTAATCCGACGTGATCCGGGAGAGGGTAAGGCGAAACCGCCTGGAAGGTGACGGTTCCGGCTGGCACCGGTTTTGGCAGCCAGCATCGCCACTATAGCGGGGCTGATTTGCCCCGCCAGCGATGTCGATAGCTTCTGCGCAACGCTTCCCTCGTTTTTTCAACGGCGTTGCAAGGTTTGCAGATTACTGCGGGCTGCGCCCCAGGTAGCCGTCCCAGTCTTTCCAGACCGGCTGTAAACCAGCGTTGCTGATGGCTTGCGCCACCTGTTGCGGGGTACGGCCATCGTGCGGTTCAAACTGTTCCAGCTCCGGTGGCACATCGTCGGCATATCCGCCAGGTTGGGTTTTGGATCCGGCACTGACGCTGTTGATCGCCACCGGGATCATATGATCGCGGAAGAAAGGCGACTCACGTGTCGACAAAGACAGCTCTACGTCGGGGGCGAACAACCGGAAGGCACAGATTAGCTGCACCAATTGTGCTTCACTCATGATCGACGCCGGTTCGATACCTCCAGCACAAGGGCGCAGGCGCGGGAATGAGAGCGAGTAGCGGCTCTGCCAGTAAGTCTGCTGCAGGTAGAACAGGTGTTCTGCCAACATATAGCAGTCGGTACGCCAGCTGTTGGAAAGCCCGATTAGGGCACCAAGGCCGATCTTGTCGATCCCGGCGCGGCCCAGGCGATCCGGTGTGGCCAGCCGCCAGTGAAAGTCCTGTTTCTGGCCGCGCAGATGATGCTGCTGGTAGGTCGCTGGGTGATAGGTTTCCTGATACACCAGCACGCCATCCAATCCCAGCGCTTTCAACTCGGCGTACTCTTGCTGCTCCAGCGGTTGTACCTCCATCATCAGCGAACTGAAATGGCGGCGGATCGCGGGAATATGCTGGCGGAAATAGCCCATACCAACCTTGGTCTGGTGTTCACCGGTGACCAACAGCAAATGCTCAAAACCCAGCGCCTTAATCGCCAGACACTCGCGTTCGATCTCGACAGCATCCAGGGTTTTACGCTTGATGCGATTGCTCATCGAAAAGCCGCAGTAGGTGCAGTCGTTGGCGCACAGGTTGGACAGGTACAGCGGCACGTAGAAGCTGACCACATTGCCAAAACGTTGACGCGTCATCTGCTGTGCACGCTGTGCCAGTGGCTCCAGGTAGGATGCGGCGGCGGGGGAGATCAGCGCCATAAACTCTTCACGCGTCAGTTTTTCCGCATTCAGCGCATGCTCGACATCACGCGCCGTTTTACTGTTAATACGCAGCGAGATATCGTCCCAATCCAACTGTTGCCAGCGGCTACTGAAATCATCAGTCATCACATTGCCTCCCCTGTCTGGCGGAGAAAAGCGGTCAACGGGCTGGAGGCTACCGCATTACGCTGACTGCTCCCCAATCCCGCCTGACGTGCCAGCTCGCCAGCCTCCAGTGCCAGGCGAAAAGCCCGTGCCATCTGCACCGGGTCGCGTGCTACTGCGATGGCGGTATTCACCAACACGGCATCGGCACCCAGTTCCATGGCTTCCAGCGCATGGCTGGGCGCCCCGATGCCGGCGTCGACCACCACCGGCACTTTGGCCTGTTCGATAATGATCTCCAGGAAGTCGCGTGTGCGCAGCCCACGGTTGGAGCCAATAGGTGCGCCCAGCGGCATCACCGCGGCACAGCCTGTTTCCTCCAGCCGTTTACACAACACCGGATCGGCACCGCAATAAGGCAGCACCACAAAACCTTCCTTCACCAATATTTCCGCCGCCTTCAGGGTTTCGATCGGGTCCGGCAGCAGGTATTTCACATCGGGATGGATTTCCAGTTTCACCCAGTGGGTGCCAAGCGCCTCGCGAGCCAACCGGGCGGCGAACACCGCTTCTGCAGCGGTCTTGGCACCGGAAGTATTCGGCAACAGGCGTACGCCCAGTTGTTGCAGCGGCGCCAGAATAGCGTCATTACCGCCACGCAGGTCAACACGCTTCATTGCCATGGTGACTAACTGCGAGCCGGAGACCTGTAATGCCTCCAGCATCAGCGCTGGGGTAGCGAATTTACCGGTGCCGGTAAATAGGCGTGAAGTAAAAGTGATATCGGCGATTTGTAGCATGTCAGCCTCCGGCGATCGCTTGAAACAGCAGGATGTCATCGCCGTCTTGCACCAGGTGGTTAGCCCAGTCGGCGCGCGGGATGATGATTTGGTTGATAGCCAGCGCGGTGCCCGGCTGATGGCGTTCCAGTTGCTGGAGCAGGGCGCTGATGCTGATGGGCTGCGCCAGTTCCAGCGGCTGGTCATTAAGCCGAATTTTCATGCTGCGCCTCCGCATACCGGGCAGGTGCTGGCCTGACTGAGTTGCAAGGTGCTCCAGCTTTGTCGTTTACCATCGAACAACCGCAGCTTGCCGCTGAGTGATGAAGGCATTCCCGCCAGCATTTTTATCGCCTCCAGCGCTTGCAGGGTGCCAATGACGCCGACTACGGGGCCGAGTACTCCAGCGGTACGGCAGTTGCGCTGGGGTTCAGTTTGCTCCGGATACAGGCAGGCATAGCAGCCGTGGGTATAGGGCGGTTCTATCACCAGCAGCTGACCGCTGAAACCCACAGCGCTGCCGCTGATCAGCGGTTTCCCAGCCTGAATGCAGGCGGCGTTCACCGCATGGCGGGTTTCCATGTTATCGCTACAGTCCAAAATTAAATCGGCGCGTTGTACGGCGCGCTGTAACACTTCCCCCTGCAGACGCTGTTCCAGCGCAATGGATTCGACCATTGGGTTCAGCGCCTGTAGCTGGTGCTTTGCCAGAGCGGCTTTGCTTTGGGAAACGTCACTGCTGCGATAGAGGATCTGACGCTGCAAATTGGTGACGTGAAGACTATCGTCATCGGCCAGCAGCAGGGTGCCGACACCAGCGGCGGCCAGATAAAGCGAGGCGGGGGAGCCTAAACCCCCCAGCCCGACGATCAGCGCCGTTGACTGTTTTAGCTTCTCCTGGCCTTCGGGGCCCATGTCTTCCAGCAGCAACTGGCGGCTGTAGCGCAGGAATTCTTGATCGTTCAGCATGGCATCACTCCTTGCCTTCAATCAGTTGCAGCAGTTGTGCGGTCGCTGTGCGCCAGTCCGACGCCTGGGTAATGGCGCTGACCACGGCGACGCTACCGACGCCACAATCCAACACTGCCGCCACGCGATCGATACTGATCCCGCCGATCGCCACTGTTGGATAGTCACTCAACCCGGCGACATGGCGCTTTAGCTCCACCAGACCCTGTGGGGCAGAAGGCATATCTTTGGTTTGCGTCGGAAAAATATGCCCCAGCGCGATATAGGAAGGTTTCACCGCAATGGCGCGGGCCAGTTCGCTATCGTCATGAGTAGAAACCCCTAAACGCAGCCCGGCACGGTGAATGGCGGCCAGATCGGTAGTGTCCAAATCCTCCTGGCCGAGATGTACGCCATAGGCACCGTGTTTAATCGCCAATCGCCAGTAGTCATTAATAAACAGCCGAGCGTGGTAGCGCTTGCCGAGAGCAATGGCGGCGGCAATGTCGTCCTCGACCTGTTCATCCGGCAGATCCTTGATGCGCAGCTGGATCGTGGTCACGCCCGCCTCCAGCAAACGGGCAATCCATTCAACGCTGTCGACCACCGGGTATAACCCCAACTTGTGAGGGGTGGCGGGGAAGGGAGTGGTGATATCAGTCATTGCTCAGTACCTCTTGCAGGTTGCCGGCACTGTGGTACAGCTCGCTGCCGCGTGAGCGGAACTCGGCTGACATCTTTTCCATGCCGGTTAGCTGCACTTCTATCGGTTTGGCCACTTCCTGCGCGGCGGCATAGTCGCGAACTTCCTGAGAGATTTTCATCGAGCAGAATTTTGGCCCGCACATAGAGCAGAAGTGGGCGATTTTGCCGGACTCTTGCGGCAGGGTTTCGTCGTGATAAGCGCGAGCGGTGGCGGGATCGAGCGCCAGGTTGAACTGGTCTTCCCAGCGGAATTCGAAGCGAGCCTTGGACATGGCGTTATCGCGGATCTGTGCGCCAGGGTGTCCCTTGGCCAGATCGGCGGCGTGGGCGGCAATTTTGTAGGTGATCAGCCCCTGTTTGACGTCCTCTTTGTTCGGCAACCCAAGGTGTTCCTTCGGCGTGACGTAACACAGCATGGCGCAGCCGAACCAGCCGATCATCGCGGCCCCTATGCCGGAGGTGAAGTGGTCATAACCAGGTGCGATATCGGTAGTCAGCGGGCCCAAGGTGTAGAACGGCGCTTCGTGGCAGTGTTCCAACTCTTCGGTCATGTTGCGGCGGATCATCTGCATCGGCACGTGGCCAGGGCCCTCGATCATCACCTGCACGTCATACTCCCAGGCTATTTTTGTCAGTTCGCCCAGCGTGTGCAGCTCGGCGAACTGCGCTTCGTCGTTGGCGTCCTGAATCGAGCCGGGGCGCAGGCCGTCACCCAGCGACAGCGATACGTCATAGGCGGCGCAGATTTCACAAATTTCGCGGAAGTGCTGGTACAGGAAGTTTTCCTGATGATGCGACAGGCACCATTTGGCCATGATCGAACCGCCGCGGGAGACGATGCCAGTCAGGCGTTTGGCGGTCATCGGCACGTAACGCAGCAGCACACCGGCGTGAATGGTGAAGTAGTCAACCCCTTGCTCCGCCTGCTCCAGCAGCGTATCGCGGAACATTTCCCAGGTGAGGTTTTCCGCCACGCCGTTGACCTTTTCCAGCGCCTGATAAATAGGCACCGTGCCAATCGGCACCGGGCTGTTGCGCAGGATCCATTCGCGGGTTTCGTGGATATAGCGACCGGTGGAAAGATCCATCACGGTATCTGCGCCCCAGCGGGTGGACCACACCAGTTTCTCGACTTCTTCCTCGATCGAAGAAGTCACCGCCGAGTTGCCGATGTTGGCATTAACCTTCACCAGGAAGTTGCGGCCGATAATCATCGGTTCGGATTCCGGGTGGTTGATATTAGCGGGGATGATGGCGCGCCCGGCGGCGACTTCCTGGCGGACGAATTCCGGCGTGATGTTCTCCGGCAGGTTGGCCCCCCAGCTTTGGCCAGGATGCTGGTGGCGTAATACCTCGCCACGGATGCGTTCGCGGCCCATATTTTCGCGGATGGCGATAAATTCCATTTCCGGAGTGACGGTGCCGGCACGCGCGTAGTGTAACTGGGTTACGCATTTACCCGGTTGTGCCTTGCGTGGCAACGGCAGATGTTCAAAGCGCAGGTGATCCAGACCTTCATCGGCCAGGCGCTGCTGGGTGAAACCTGAACTGACACCCTTGAGGACCTCGGTATCGCCACGTTCTTTGATCCAGCCGGCGCGTAGCTTGGCCAGGCCGGTATGCACATTGAGTTCGGATTGAGGGTCACCGTAAGGGCCGGCAGTGTCGTACACCGGAATGGCTTCGTTTGGCTCGTACTTTGGGTTGTCCTTATCGCCACCGATCAGCGTCGGGCTGAGCTGAATTTCACGCATTGGCACCTGCAGGTCACTTCGTGAACCCTGCAGATAGATACGGCGTGAGTTGGGGAAGGAAACGCCTTGCAGGGTGTTGATAAACTGCTGGGCTTCTTCGCGTTGCTCTTTACGAGCGCGGGGTTTTTTAACGCTAGACATAGCAAATTCCTACCAGTGTGATGAGTTGGGAAAATTGCTTGTCTGGAGCTCGGAGGGAGTAATGATGCTGGCCAGCAAGGCGGGAGTATCCCAAATCGGGGTCACCTGCCTGTGGCGATAGATTACTCTTGTTCCCTTCGCGGGTATTAACCCGATCAGGTTCCGCGGATCCCGAATTAACGGTCTCAGCCTGGCCAATTTGATGAACAAATCAGGCGCTAGGCACTCCGACAAGATGCCCTCCAGTATAGGAGGGATAATAAAAAAGACTACAAAATTTTAACGGGCCGGATCCAGCGTCTTGTCCGGTTCAGCCTGCTGCCAGGTTTCAGCCGCCAGTTGGATCAGCCTGTCTTCAAGGGTAAAACGAGCCGCCAGCGTTTCACCGATGTCGGACAACGCCTGATGTAATTCCAGACACAAGTCCTGATCGATATCCGCATCGGTATAGCGATCGTGGAAAGCCATAATCTGCTCGGTATTGGTCCACAGCTTGGGATAGATGTTGACCGCCAGAGACATTTTCGGACTGGATGCGCCTTCCACTTGTTTGATTATTCTGTCATAGATATGAAAATGGCCGGCGGAGAGGTAATCCACCAGATTATGGCAAAAGTTCTCCAGCGCTTTTTCATTCAGCGGCGTATGCTTTTCTTTGTTAGGTTTAATGCCCACCAGGGCACAATAGGCGACCAGCAACTGCTTGCGTGCCTGAAGCCATTGATCTACTAATTCATTACTACCACCAACGCGCTGAGTCAGGCTTTCCAAACGGTTGAGCATGTTTGACTCCGTAAGTAATAAAACGTAACAGTAAGTTATTAAAATGTAACAAGGCCGGTTTGTAGAGTGCCAGTGAAGCTGAGGTTGTGCAACAACGATATGGAACTTGCATTAACGGGTAATGAAAATGGCTGGTGGATCGTCAGCCATGAAAGCAAACTTTGGTTACCGAACGGTGAATTACCGTGCGGTTTGGCCGCGTCATTTTCCCTGCAGGGAAGAATGGCCCGTAGTATTGGTGAATGGGAAGGGTTGCCGGTCTGGCTGGTGCGCCATGTAATGCCACAGGAGATGGGATCGGTACGCCAACTGTTAGAACTCGATCGCGGGCTGTTCCAGCTTGCCGGACGGGGCGTACAATTGGCCGAGTTTTACCGTTCCCATCGCTATTGCGGTTACTGCGGCCATGAAATGCATCTCAGCCGCACCGAAAGTGCCTGCCTGTGCGGCAACTGCCGGGAGCGCTACTACCCGCAAATCGCCCCCTGCGTGATCGTTGCCATTCGACGGGACGATGAGATCCTGCTGGCGCAACATGTGCGCCATCGCGGCGGTATTCATACCGTACTGGCCGGCTTTGTCGAGGTTGGCGAAACGTTGGAGCAGGCGGCCGCACGTGAGGTAATGGAGGAAAGTAATATTGAAATCAAAAACCTGCGTTATGTCACCTCACAGCCCTGGCCGTTCCCGCACTCGTTGATGATGGCCTTTATGGCCGATTACCACCGCGGCGAGATCCGCCACGATCCGAAAGAGCTGCTTAACGCCGGTTGGTACCGCTACGATCGGTTGCCGCTATTACCGCCGCCCGGCACGGTAGCGCGTCGCCTGATAGAGGACACCGTAGCCTTATGCCGTGAGCAATAAATCGCTACAATACCGGCAGATGAATAAGGGAGCCCCATAATGAATGAGTTGAAGAACGATCGTTACCTGCGCGCACTACTGCGTCAGCCGGTGGATGTGACCCCTGTATGGATGATGCGTCAGGCCGGTCGTTATTTGCCGGAGTACAAGGCTACCCGCGCCGAGGCCGGTGATTTTATGTCGCTGTGCAAGAATGCGGAGCTGGCTTGTGAAGTCACGCTGCAGCCGCTGCGTCGTTTCCCGCTGGACGCAGCGATCCTGTTCTCCGATATCCTCACCATTCCCGATGCCATGGGGCTGGGCCTGTATTTCGAAGCCGGTGAAGGCCCGCGTTTCTCCTCGCCTATCACCAGCCGTGCCGATGTCGACAAGCTGCCGGCGTTCGACCCAGAAGTGGAACTGGGTTATGTGATGAACGCAGTGCGTACCATCCGTCGTGAGCTGAAAGGCGAAGTACCGTTGATCGGTTTCTCCGGCAGTCCATGGACGCTGGCGACCTATATGGTGGAAGGCGGTAGCAGTAAAGCCTTCACCAAACTGAAAAAAATGATGTACGCCGAACCGGCTACGTTGCACCTGCTGCTGGATAAACTGGCAGACAGCGTCATCTTGTATCTTAACGCCCAGATTAAAGCCGGTGCGCAGTCGGTGATGGTGTTCGATACCTGGGGTGGCGTGCTGACCGGTCGTGACTACCGCGAGTTCTCGCTGCATTACATGCACAAGATTGTTGACGGCCTGCTGCGTGAAAACGACGGCCGTCGTGTGCCGGTCACGCTGTTCACCAAAGGTGGCGGCCAGTGGCTTGAGGCGATGGCGGCCACCGGTTGTGACGCGCTCGGCCTCGACTGGACGACCGATATCGCTGATGCACGCCGCCGCGTAGGGGACAAAGTCGCACTGCAGGGCAACATGGACCCTTCCATGCTGTATGCGTCACCTGAGCGGATTGGTCAGGAAGTGGAAACCATTCTGGCCGGTTTTGGCCACGGCGAAGGACACGTATTCAACCTGGGCCACGGCATTCACCTGGACGTACCGCCGGAAAACGCCGGTGCCTTTGTTGAGGCGGTCCACGCGCAGTCGGGGAAATACCATCGTTAAGGATTGGATGTGATAGAGACTCAAGCCCTGCGTGCAGAACAACGGCTGCGCGCCTCCGAAGTCATTCGCCAGGATGATTTTTTGGTCGCTCCACCGGCCTTTATCGCTGGTGCCGATGTGGGCTTTGAGCAGGAAGGCGCGGTGACTCGAGCTGCCATCGCCATCCTGCGCTATCCGTCGCTGGAACTGGTGGAGTACCAGGTGGCACGGGTTGCCACCACCATGCCCTATATCCCCGGTTTTTTATCGTTCCGCGAATATCCAGCGTTGCTCGCAGCCTGGGAGCAATTGCATCAAAAGCCTGACCTGGTGCTGGTTGACGGTCATGGCATTTCGCATCCGCGCCGTCTGGGCGTAGCCAGCCATTTTGGCCTGCTGGTTAACGTGCCGACCATCGGCGTAGCCAAAAAGCGCCTGTGCGGTAAGTTCGCCCCGCTGGATGAGGCTGTAGGCGCTTTGGCCCCGCTGGAGGACAAAGGCGAGCAGCTTGGTTGGGTATGGCGCAGTAAGGCGCGCTGTAATCCGCTGTTTATCTCCACCGGTCACCGCGTCGGTGCCGACAGTGCACTGGCGTGGGTTCAACGTTGCATGGCGGGCTACCGTTTGCCGGAACCTACACGCTGGGCCGACGCCATCGCCTCACGCCGCCCGGCCTTCCAGCGCTGGCTGCAGCAGCATCCAGAGGTGTCGCAATGACCGATTTCGGGTACACTGCGGCGCAGATAACGCGTAAGAGAGTGAATAATGCTACGTAACCCGATTCATTTACGTCTGGAAAAGCTTGAAAGCTGGCAACATTTGACCTTTATGGCTAGTTTGTGCGAGCGTATGTATCCGAATTACCAGATGTTCTGCCTGCAAACCGAGTTCGGCGAACCGGCAATTTACCGCCGCATTCTGGATTTGGTGTGGGAAACTCTGGTGGTCAAGGACGCCAAGGTCAACTTTGACAGCCAACTGGAGAAGTTGGAAGAGGCGATACCCGCGGCAGAAGATTACGATCTTTACGGCGTTTACCCGGCGATTGACGCCTGTATCGCATTAGGGGAACTGATCCATTCGCGACTCAGCGGGGAGACGCTAGAGCACGCCATCGCCATCAGCGAAACGTCAATTCGCACCGTGGCGATGTTGGAAATGACTCAGGCCGGTAAAGAAATGACCGACGATGAGCTCAAGGTTTTGCCTGCGGTAGAGGAAGAATGGGACATCCAATGGGAAATTTTCCGCCTGTTGGCTGACTGCGAAGAACGCGATTTGGAACTGATCAAAGGGTTGCGTTCTGACCTCCGCGAGGCTGCGGTTAGTAATATCGGGATAAAATTAACGCAATAAGGCAAGAAAACGTGATTTAACGCCTGATTTGTCATGCCTTAAGGCTTCACATCCGCACCCTGTCTGGTCTACATTTGGGGGGCGGAAAAAAAGTGGCTATCGGTGCGTGTATGCAGGGAGTGCTGTACATCGGCATATCCGTCGCACTCGATGCTTTGCAAACGATAAACACACTGTAAGGATAACTTATGAACAAGACTCAACTGATTGATGTAATCGCGGACAAGGCTGACCTTTCCAAAGCACAAGCTAAACTGGCTCTGGAATCCACCCTGGCTGCTATTACTGAGTCTCTGAAAGAAGGTGATGCAGTACAATTGGTTGGTTTCGGTACTTTCAAGGTAAACCACCGCAACGAGCGCACTGGTCGCAACCCGCAGACTGGTAAAGAAATCAAAATCGCAGCTGCTAACGTGCCTGCGTTCGTTTCTGGCAAAGCACTGAAAGACGCAGTTAAGTAATACTGTGTGTTGGTGAAAAGATTAAACTGGGGGGCAATTGTGCCCCTTTTGTTTATCCGACAGGCGCTTATGGTCATCGGCATTGCCGCTGGCCTGAGCGCCTGCAGCAGTCATTCAGATCTTCCTTCCTTTAGTGCCAGCGGTTATGTGGCCGACCAGGGCGTGATGCGCCTGTGGCGTAAAGATGACGATCGGCACCGTCCACTGGTGTTGATGAGCGTCTATAGCCCCTATCGTGGTCCGGGCACCGTTACCACACTGTACGAATATCAAGACGGTAAGCTGCGCCAAATCAAACGCACTGACGCCGATGGCGATCAAGACTCCATTCAATTACGCTTTGCCGATGACGGTGGAGTAAGCTTTATGCAGCGCCAACTGGCCACGCGGCGTGAACAACTGACCAGCGATGAAATCGCGCTGTATCGATATCAGGCACGACGGGTGCTGGAACTGAGCAATGCGCTGCGCGTCGGTAAGGTGAAGTTGTTGCAGGGGCGTTGGCAGCAGGGAGTAGTGCAAACCTGTGATGGCCAAACCTTGAAGCCGGAGCTGGATAGCAGTGCCAAAGTCTGGATCGCGCGACGTGCCCGTAATAGCAGTCAGCCGGTGAATATAGCCTGGTTGGATGCGCCGGAAGGGCGTGAACTGCTGCTGGTGGCGAACGATGATTTTTGCCGCTGGGAACCGAAAGAAGACCAGCTATAAAAAAGGCCCCGCATTGCGGAGCCCAAGAGCGTTGTAGTGTTCAGATCATTTGCCGCGTGCAATCGCCCGATAGCCAATGTCCTTGCGGCTGAAACTACCCGGCCACTGAATACCTTCCGCTAATTGATAGGCGCGTTGTTGCGCTTGAGCCACCGTCTCACCCAGTGCGGTTACGCATAACACGCGCCCCCCGCTGGTGACCACGTCATCGCCCTGCAGGCGGGTACCTGCATGGAACACCTTACCGTCGGCACTTTCCTGCTGTGGCAGACCCTGAATGACTTCACCGTTGTTGTAATCACCCGGATAGCCGCCGGCTGCCAACACTACGCCTAGCGCAGGACGTTCATCCCACTCGGACGTTTTCTCGTCCAGCTTGCCTTCTGCACCGGCCAGACACAGCTCGACCAGATCAGAACGCAGGCGCAGCATGATCGGTTGCGTCTCCGGATCGCCAAAGCGGCAGTTGAACTCAATCACCTTCGGCTGGCCGTCGGCGGAGATCATCAGCCCGGCGTAAAGGAAGCCGACGTAGGTATTGCCTTCCGCAGCCATGCCACGCACGGTAGGCCAGATGACCTGATCCATAGCGCGCTGGTGGATTTCATCAGTGACCACCGGCGCTGGGGAGTAGGCACCCATGCCACCGGTGTTCGGGCCGGTATCGCCGTCGCCGACACGTTTGTGATCCTGGCTGGTGGCCATCGGCACTACGTTCTCGCCGTCGACCATCACGATAAAGCTGGCTTCCTCACCTTCAAGGAACTCTTCTATCACGATACGGTGACCGGCATCGCCAAAGGCGTTACCGGCCAACATGTCCTGAACCGCGTCTTCGGCTTCTTGCAACGTCATGGCGACGATGACGCCTTTGCCGGCGGCCAGGCCGTCGGCCTTGATGACGATGGGCGCGCCTTTGCTACGCAGATAGGCCAGCGCGGGTTCAACCTCGGTAAAGTTCTGGTATTCGGCGCTCGGGATGTTATGACGTGCCAGAAAGTCTTTGGTAAAGGCTTTAGAGCCTTCCAATTGGGCCGCCGCCTGGGACGGACCGAAGATTTTCAGGCCGGCGGCCTGGAAGGCATCAACCACGCCAATCACCAGCGGCGCTTCCGGCCCGACGATGGTGAGACCGATATCATGGCTCTGGGCAAAGGCAACCAGCGCCGGAATATCGGTAGCAGAGATCGCGACGTTCTCGAGATTGCTTTCCAATGCGGTACCGGCATTGCCTGGTGCGACATAGACTTTATCTGCCAACGGTGACTGAGCGGCTTTCCAGGCCAGAGCGTGTTCACGCCCGCCGTTGCCGATAATTAAAATATTCATCAGGTGCTCCACGCAGAGCGTGCGCTGTAGCGCACGCGGCAAAAAGAAGGATTAATGACGGAAGTGGCGCATGTCGGTGAAGATCATCGCGATGCCGTGTTCATTGGCGGCGGCAATGACTTCGTCATCACGGATCGAACCGCCTGGCTGGATCACGCAGCTGATGCCCACCGCTGCGGCGGCATCGATGCCATCACGGAACGGGAAGAAAGCGTCAGACGCCATGGCGGAGCCTTTGACTTCCAGGCCTTCGTCCGCGGCTTTGATCCCGGCGATCTTGGCGGAGTAAACGCGACTCATCTGGCCGGCGCCTATACCGATAGTCATGTTGTCGCGCGCATAGACGATAGCGTTGGACTTCACGAACTTGGCGACTTTCCAACAGAACAGCGCATCACGCAGTTCCTGCGCGGTAGGCTGACGTTCAGACACCACGCGCAGATCGCCTTCGCTCACCATGCCCAGATCGCGATCTTGCACCAGCAGGCCGCCGTTGACACGTTTGAAGTCGAGGGCGGCAATACGTTGCTGCCATTGGCCGCAGGCCAGTACACGCACGTTCTGTTTGGCTGCCAGCAGGGAGCGAGCTTCCTGACTGATGCTCGGCGCGATAATGACTTCCACAAACTGACGGCTGATGATGGCCTGTGCGGTAGCGGCGTCCAGTTCGCGGTTGAAGGCGATGATGCCGCCGAAAGCCGAGGTCGGGTCGGTTTGATAGGCGCGTTCATAGGCTGCCAGAATGTCATCGCCGATCGCCACACCGCATGGGTTGGCGTGCTTGACGATCACGCAGGCCGGCTCGGCGAATTCCTTCACACATTCCAGTGCGGCGTCGGTATCGGCGATGTTGTTGTAGGACAGCGCCTTACCTTGCAGTTGTTCTGCGGTGGCGACAGAGGCTTCCTGAACGTTCTCTTCTATATAGAAGGCCGCTTGCTGGTGGCTGTTTTCACCGTAGCGCATATCCTGTTTCTTTATATAGTTGAGGTTCAGGGTGCGAGGGAAACGGCCGGCAGGTTGTTCGGTATCGCCATGGTAGGCAGGAACCAGTGCGCCGAAGTAGTTGGCGATCATGCTGTCATAAGCGGCGGTGTGTTCGAAGGCTTTGATGGCCAGATCGAAACGGGTGGTGTATTGCAGTGAACCGTCGTTGTTATCCATCTCGGTAATAATAGCGGTGTAGTCGCTGCTCTTTACCACGATGGCGACGTCTTTATGGTTCTTGGCCGCGGAGCGCACCATGGTTGGGCCGCCGATGTCGATATTCTCGACGGCGTCCTCCAGTGAGCAGTTCGGTCGCGCCACGGTCTGGGCGAACGGATAAAGGTTTACCACCACCATGTCGATCGGTTTGATGTCATGCTGACCCATGATGGCATCGTCCTGGCCGCGGCGGCCGAGAATACCGCCGTGTACTTTGGGGTGCAGGGTCTTTACTCGTCCGTCCATCATTTCCGGGAAGCCGGTATAGTCGGAAACTTCGGTAACAGGCAGGCCGGCATCTGCCAGCAGGTGGGCGGTGCCACCGGTGGAGAGCAGTTCAACGCCACGGCTTAACAGCGCTTCGGCGAATTCAACGATACCGGCTTTGTCAGAGACGCTGAGCAGGGCCCGGCGGATTGGACGAGGTTGTTGCATGGTTTTATCCCTTGGCTTTGGAGTCGCAATAAAAGAGCGTTACGTGAATTTCCACCTTCTACTCTTTATAAGGAAAGGTTTTTCTCTCTATAAAGGGGTAATCAGGCACAGATTCAGGTAACGCCCCCATTAAAAGGGGAGCGTTTCGTCGCGGGGAATTGTAGCGAAAACGTTTGCGTGGTGCTCGTAAAATTTCCGGGCAAATCACTTCTGTGGATAAGTTTGTTAACAACAGGGTATAAAGCGGGGTTTTGCTGTGGAATGCAGCAAACGATCGTTTTTGTCGAAAATACCTATTGCGACCTCCTGAGAACTCCCTATAATGCGCCTCCATCGACACGGAACATGTGAACAACTTCACAGAGTCTCCGGGGTTCGAAGAGAAAAAATCCTGAG
>NZ_JBQZFV010000024.1:0-31126 GCF_052691735.1 Serratia sp. NA_13 | reverse complement strand
CGGCTATGTGCTGAAGTACATTTTTGATGTGAACAACGCCATTCTGACGGTACTGATGGTTCTGTTTATCTGCTTTAACGCGGCTTACAACGCGCAAAAACGCAGTAAATATATTAGTCATGCGTTTATGACATCGTTTATTGCCATCACCACAGGTGCGGTACTAACGCTGGTGGTGCTGGTGCTAACCGGCTCGATAGAATTTACCCCGATGCAGGTGATCCCTATTTCCGGCATGGTGGCCGGTAATGCGATGGTGGCGGTGGGCCTGTGTTACAACAACCTGGGGCAGCGTTTCAAAAGCGATCAGCAGAAAATTCAGGAAATGCTCAGCCTGGGGGCATCGCCGAAGTTTGCTTCGGCTGCGCTGATCCGCGACAGCATCCGCGCTTCGTTGATCCCGACGGTAGACTCGGCCAAGACCGTCGGCCTGGTCAGCCTGCCGGGCATGATGTCCGGTCTGATTTTCGCCGGTATTGACCCGGTGAAAGCCATTAAGTACCAGATTATGGTGACCTTTATGTTGCTTTCCACCGCCAGCCTGTCGACCATTATCGCCTGCTATCTGGCCTACCGTAAGTTCTACAACGCCCGTCATCAACTGGTGGTGAGCACGCTGAAATAGCACCACAAAAAATAATGGCAGGGGCGAGCATGCTCGCCCCCTATGCTGCGTCCATTACCCTTGCAGCAGAGCGATACTCTGGCGGATTTCACGTTCGATATCCGCCTCTGTCCAGCTATCCAACTGCGAAGAGAACGGCTCGAAGGCGTAAATGCCGGTGTAGCCCAGGCGCTCCAGATTCTGCACCTGCTTTCTGCTCTCCAGCCGATCCTGTTGACTCAACATAATACGTTCTTCGTCGCTGAGCGCGCTTTTGCTCCGCGCATCTTCCACACCGGACAGGTGTACCAGACCGATACCCTCAATCTGAATCTGCTCATCAAACTCAGGCTGGGCCACATCACTTAAATAGTGGTGGAAAGTATCCAGCACGATCTTGTACGGCGCGCCGGAGTCGCGTATCAGGGATTGCGTCAGCAGTGATGAACGCAGCGAACTGATGCCGAACCCCAGCGGCTCGACGTAGCCCTGCACGCCGTATTGTTTAAACAGCGGTGCCAGCAACTTCAGGGCCGCCAGCGTATCGGTTTTTTTCTGCTCCTCACTGCGCCGATCGTCCGCGCTGCAGTGTGGACACAGTACCAGCGCCTGACTATGGATCGCCTGAGCCTGCGCCAGCAGCGCCTCGGCGTTTTTCAGCAGCCCGGCCTGATCGTCCATCAAGTTAAACTTGCCGAGGGCGTTAATGGTGACGATTTCGATACCGTATTTGGCCGCCAAAGCATTTAATTGATCGTTGTTCAGGTTATCTGTCACCTTGCCGCTCGGCATATCGTTGCGCAGCTCAACTTTGCGGAGCCCGCACTTTTTCACCAGGCTGAAAAACCGCTCCAAATCGAGATTGGGTGCGATCTTGCGGTTGATACAAAAACGGTCTGGCGCAAAGGTCATGATGCATGGCTCCTGAATGATTTGAGAAGGCCTAAGAGTTGCCGACTTACAGCGGCGTTCGTTGTGTTTCTGGTGGCGCTTGGCGATGGCGTTTGGCCATCACCACGTCTTCCATTTTTTCCAGCGAGACGCCTTTGGTTTCCGGAATATAGCGGCCGATGAACCAGTAGCTAAACAAGCAGCAGGCGGCAAAGACCCACATCGGGAAGGCGCCATGGAAGGTGGAGAACAGATAAGGGTTGTCGTTGATCATCGGGAAGCTCTGTGAAACGACAAAGTTGGCCAGCCACATGCAGCCGACGGCGATGCTCATGCCCTGTGCTCGCATGCGATTTGGGAAGATTTCTGACACCAGCACCCAGGCACCCACCCCCCAGGACAGGGCGTAAAACACCATAAAGAACAGCATGCCGAACAAGGCAAGGTAGCCGGTGGCCTGGGTGTAGAGTGCATAAGAGGTGATCAGCAACCCGGCAATGGCGCCAAGGGTGCCGTAACGCATCAGCGGAATGCGGCCCACGCGATCCATCAGTATGGCGCCAATCACTGAACCGACTAACTGCAGCACGCCGATCCAAATGGTTTGGAACAGCGCCTCTTGGGCATTTTCGGTAACGGTTTTCAGCACCATTGGCGCGTAGTACATCATTACGTTAACGCCGGTGACCTGTTGCAGCATGGCGATCATACAACCGACAAACAGAATGAAGCGTACCCGTACGTCGCCGTAGTTCAGCTTTGGTCGGTGTTTTTGCTGATCCTGCTGGAGTGAGTCTTTGATTTCCTGCAATACGCTTTGCGCATGGGCAGCGTTGGAGACTTTGGTCAACATCGCTAAAGCCTGGCTGTCACGGCCGACCATGACGCTCCAACGCGGCGATTCCGGAATGATAAACACCAGCATCAGGAACAGCATGCAGGGGATCACTTCCGAACCTATCATCCAGCGCCAGCCCATTTCCACCAGCCAGGCTTCGCTGGCGATGCTGGCGATTTTGAAGTTAACGTAGAAAATCACTATTTGGCCGAACACGATGGCGAACTGCTGCATGCTGAGGGCTTGACCACGCATGTCTTTAGGTGAGACTTCCGACATATACATCGGTGAGACGGTGGCGGCGATGCCCACGGCCAGGCCGCCAATAATGCGGTAAATCACAAACCAGGTGAAGGTGGTGGCCAGGGCGGCTCCCACCGCCGAAATAGTGAACAGCACCGCCGCCAGCATCAGGGCTTTTTTACGGCCGTAACGCGCAGCCAACGGCCCGGCACCAAAGGCGCCAACCACACAGCCGATCACCACGTTAGAGACTGCCCAGCCGGTTTCAAGTGGGCTGAGGTCAAAATAGGTTTTTAGGGCATCGATCGCGCCGGAGATCACGGCGGTGTCATAACCGAACAGAATGCCGCCGAGAGCTGCAATGCCGCAAATTCGCAGAATGTACCCGGTGTTGTGCTTACGCTGATGTGACATGTGTTGCTCCGATTTTTTTCCTGGCTTCCACCCGCGCAGTAGGTTGTAGGGAATAGGGAGGCGGAAGGGTGTGAACCGTGCCTGTCATCAAGACGGTGATATTTGGATGAATCTTCTCTAAACAAGAACATTTATTTCATAATTAGTGAATAATGAAATATTGATTTTTGGATCCAGTTCAAAAAAAACCGCAAACGTCCCACAAGCGTTACCGCGTGATCCTTTAGCGTCGGGCCGGGTCGCATTTCCTTGCGGGCCGCCTATTTCTGTATAAAAGTCAGGGCTAATTCCTTGCCGTTGGCGTGTGAACACAGGGACCGATTTTTTTCCGGCATGTAATGGCCTTGCACAGTGACGTGGCAAAACTGCGACCTTCCGCACTAAAAACAAATTTTCTAAAATAATTTATTTGAAACTTTTTTTTCAATGAAATAGAGTTTGCTTCATCCGGTCAGGATTTAGCCTGCTTGCGGGCAGTCTCCGGCAAGCGGTGTGATGAAAACGCTACGGCCGCAGACGGTCAGGCGACAGCGGACTTAAAAGAGGGTGAGACATGAAAACCGTGGGTAACTTTATTGGCGGGCAGGTGTGCCTGAGCAGCAGCAATCAAACCGTCGACGTTCATAATCCGGCTTCCGGGCAGGTTGAACGCCGCGTGACGCAGAGCACTGCCGCCGAGGTGAAGCAGGCCATTGACGTGGCCCACCAGGCCTTTGCCGACTGGTCGCGTACCACGCCGCTGCGCCGTGCGCGCATCATGTTCAATTTTAAGGCGCTGCTGGAACAGCATCGCGATGAGCTGGCGGCGCTGATTGTCAGCGAACATGGCAAGGTTTATTCCGATGCGCTGGGCGAACTGACCCGCGGCATCGAAGTGGTGGAATTTGCCTGCGGCATTCCGCATTTGATCAAGGGCGAGTATTCGGCGGACGTCGGCAGCGGCGTTGACAGCTTCTCGCTGATGCAGCCGCTGGGGGTGGTCGCAGGTATCACCCCGTTCAACTTCCCGGCGATGGTGCCGATGTGGATGTTCCCTATCGCGCTGGCCTGCGGCAACACCTTTGTGCTCAAGCCCCCGGTGCTGGTGCCTTCGGCTTCGGTGCGGATGGCGGAATTACTGAAAGAGGCAGGCCTGCCGGATGGCGTATTCAACGTGGTGCACTGCGCTAATGAAGATGCCGCGCAGCTGTGCACTGACCCGCATATTCAGGCGGTGAGCTTTGTTGGTTCGTCCGCAGTGGCGGAACATATCTATACTACCGCCAGCGCTCACGGTAAGCGGGTGCAGGCCTTCGGCGCGGCGAAAAACCAGGCGATCATCATGCCGGACGCCGATCTGGACGCGACGGTAAATGCCCTGATGGGCGGGGCTTTCGGCTCGGCCGGTGAGCGTTGCATGGCGTTGCCGGTGGCGGTAGTGGTCGGTGATGATACGGCCGATAAACTGATTGCCAGACTGAAGCCGCTGATCGCTCAGCTGCGCGTTGGCCCAGGGCTTAAACAGGGTGGCGAAGAAAACGAAATGGGGCCGCTGGTATCCTCGGCGCACCAGAAGAAAGTATTGGGTTATATCGATCTGGGCGTGGAGGAAGGCGCAACCCTGGTGGCCGATGGCCGCAACTATCAGGTAGCGGGCTACCCGGACGGCTACTACGTTGGCGGTACCCTGTTTGACCACGTTACGCCGAACATGCGTATCTATCGCGAAGAGATCTTCGGGCCGGTGCTGGGGATTGTCCGCGTACCGGACTACCAGACCGCCATCGACACGGTGAACAGCCATGAATTTGGTAACGGCAGCGCCATCTTTACCAGCAATGGCCGCTACGCGCGCCAGTTCGTACAGGAAGTGCAGGCCGGTATGGTGGGGGTTAACGTGCCGGTTCCGGTTCCTATGGCATTCCACAGCTTCGGCGGCTGGAAACGCTCGGTGTTCGGTGCGCTGAACGTGCATGGCACCGATGGGGTACGTTTCTATACCCGTATGAAAACTGCTACCGCCCGCTGGCCAACCGGGCAGCAAACGGTGTCGGAATACAGCATGCCGACGCTGGGCTAAAGTTCTACGTTTGAATTGATTAATGCCCATACCCTATAGATTTCGAGTTGCAGCTAGGCGACCAGCTCACTCATCCCCAGGCGCTTACTTTAGTAAGTAACTGGGGTGAAAAATCTGTCGGGAACAGATTTGAACGCGCGATCAGCGGCCCCTTAAGGGGTGTGGCCCATGGATGGGCCACGTAACTGAGTGCAGGTAACAACGCTGCAACTTGAAAGACGACGGGTATTTAATTCGGAGGAACATATGTCTTTATTACTCGCCAAGTGTCAGCAGCCGGATGGTCAGGGCCGTATCCAGCATGTCACCCCAGAGAATGCCGACTGGCGCTTTGTCGGGTTTGATGTTTATCGCCTTGAAGCCGGCCAGTCGTTGCGGTTGGAAAGCGGCGACAAAGAGCTGTGCCTGGTACTGGTCGCCGGCATTGCTTCCGTTGCCACCCTGCGTGCGGAATACCCGAATATTGGCAAACGCATGAGCCCGTTTGAACGTACGCCGCCTTATGCGGTATACGTGCCGCATCACGACAAAATTGAAGTGCGGGCGGAAAGCGCCCTGGAATTGGCGGTCTGCAGTGCTCCGGGTCATGGACACCTGCCGTCGCGCTTGATCACCCCAGCGGAGGTCGGCGTCGAACGTCGTGGTAAAGGGCGTAACCAGCGTCTGGTGCATAATATTCTGCCGGACAGCGAACCGGCCGACAGCCTGCTGGTGGTGGAGGTGTATACGGATGAGGGCAATACCAGTTCGTACCCCAGCCACAAACATGACCAGGAAGACTCGCCGGATGAAACCTATCTGGAAGAGACCTACTATCACCGCATTCAGCCGGAGCAGGGTTTTTGCATGCAGCGGGTATATACCGACGATCGCTCACTGGACGAATGCATGCCGGTGTATAACCGTGACGTAGTCAAGGTACCACGTGGCTACCACCCGGTGGCGACGATGGCCGGTTACGACAACTACTATCTTAACGTGATGGCCGGGCCGGTGCGGCTATGGAAGTTCACCTGGGAAAAAGACCACGCCTGGATTAACACCGACGGCTATCCCGCAGCCAAATAAACTTAATCAGGCTCAGCTTGCCGAGCCTTATACCCAAAATAATTGGAGTTGCCTCCAGGCGGCAAGGGCGCTTATCCCGATGAGCTTACTCTGACAAGTGATTCGGGTAAGTGCGTGCAGCCAACACAGAGGCAGCTTCAAGTATGACAGGTATATTACTCTTCTTTGGCGTTATTCAACGCCAGCGATACCGCCAGGGTCTGTGCCAGACACATTGAAGCGACCTGGGAGCGGAAGCCATCTACCTGTGCTTCTCGCACTACAAAGCATACGTCGCTGAAGGCAGCCAACGGGCTGACCTGGCTGTCGGTTATGGCGATCTGCTGCGCTCCGTTCTTGGCACCCAATTCAACCAGTTCCAGTGCTTCCTGAGCATACGGCGAATAGCTGATGGCAATCACCACGTCATTCGGCTTCACCATGCTGAGTTGTTCGGTAAACATGCCGCCCAGCCCGTCGATCAGGAACGCCCTGCGCTCCAGATGGCGCAACGCATAAGTGAGATAGGATGCGACGCTGAATGAGCGACGCAGGCCAATCACGTAGATATTCTCGGCGTTGTTCAGCAGTTCAACCGCCCGATCCAACTGCTCGGAGCTGGTTTGCATCGCCAATTGTTGCAGCGCCTGAGCATTGACCATGGTGAAAACGTTAAGGATTTCCGCCGGCTTTTCCGGGGCCACGTTACCGTCGGTTGAGGTCTGCCGGAACAGGCGTGCCCGTTCGGTGTAGTTGACCGTTTCCTCCATCAGGTGCTGGCGGAAAACCTGTTTCATTTCGTTGAAACCGCTAAAGCCAAAGGCGTTGGCAAAGCGGATCAGGGTTGAAGGGGGGACGCTGGCCTGTGCGGCGATGGAGGCGACGGTATCGAAAGCAATGCTGTTACTGTTATCCAAAATGTAACGCGCCACCTGTTTTAAACGCTTGCTCAGCGTTTCATAGCGGTGGCGGATCTCGTCCTGTAACAGCGAAAGTTGAGTTGGGTTGTTCATCCATTCGGCTCGCAGTGGAGGCTAAGGCGTATCGGCCTGACGCCTGAGTTATTGACAGGTTATTCTAACAGATGGATTGGAAATTTCATTTCAACAAAAAGCGATTTATTCGATTGCAAGTTGCGTTACTTCACAGAAAAAAGGCAAAAAAAATCCCCTTAAAGCGGCGAAAATCCGTTTAAGGGGAGGTTTTTTCGATTAAGACGAGTGAGAGGTTGGGCGGTATTGGCGCCAGAAGCCAATTAGCGTCAGGTATTTTTGTTTCACCTGTTCGATTAACGCGGCGTCATCCAGCTCTCCCTGTAGCCAGCGGCGAGAAGGTTGGCCAAAAATGGTGCGCCCGACGGCAAAACCTTTTACCCAGTGGGCGTCTGCCGCCGCGGCAAAACCCGCCTTCAGCGTTTCTTCCGGCGAATCCAGCCCCAGAATCAACACCCCGCGACACTGTGGATCGTTAGCGTCGATTAACGCACCGACCCGCTGCCAGTTCTCTGCACTCAACGGTGGCAACTTCCACCAGTCCGGTTTAATGCCCAGTTGATAAAAGTGCTGCAGCATCTCCAGATAGTGGCTTTCATCCTTGTCGGCGTTGCTTTCCGGCAGGATCACTTCCAGCAACAGTTCATGGCCGGATTTGCAGCAGCCGCGATACACATCGCCAATCAGTTCATCCTGTTCGCGGCGCAGTTCGACGGGGTCATGCGGATGGTAAAACACCAGACATTTTACTACGTGCTCCTGCGGCCAGTCGATCAGCTGCGAGCCAATATTGCCGTGCTCCAACCGTAGCGGACGCGAGCCGGGTAGTTCGACTGGCCGGCCTATCCACCAACCCTGCCCGGTGATCTGGTTCAGTGCCGCCTGGCCATAGGTGGTATCGGCCAGAATGCCGCTGTTACCCTGCAGCCCGGCGACCTCGGCGGCCTGTTGTGCCGCCGTCAGCAGCAGCGTTTTCAGTTTTGGTATGCGTTCTTCACTAACCTTGGCTTCTCGCGCCATATCCGCCAGCTGTTTGCGGTGATCAAAGGCGAACACGCAGAGTTCCGGCCATTGCTGTTTGCGGGTGGTGACCCGGTGCAGATGGTTAAGCCGTTCATCGCGATCCGGGCGTTTCACTTCCTGCTCTCGTTGCAGATAGTCATCCAGTTCCTGCTTGCTGGGCATTGCCGGAGCGCAACCATGGCGCGAAACCACCAATGCGCCGCAGGCATTGGCATAGCGGCAGGCTTGATCCCAACCTTCGTCGTTCAGATAGCCGCGCAGCAGGCCGGACATAAAGGCATCGCCGGCGCCCAGTACGTTCAGCACTTCAACCCGTACGCCGGAATGCAGTTTTACCTGCTGCCAGTCGGCGGCTATCTCGCCTTCGAATACCGAACAGCCCTGTGCGCCGCGCTTACAGACCAGCGTGGCCTGCGTCGCTTGGCGGACGTTTTTCAGCGCGGTCAGGGTGTCGGTGCTGCCACCGGCAATATGAAATTCTTCTTCGGTGCCGACGATCAGATCAAAGTGATGCAACACCTCCTGCAGTTCGCGGGTCACTTTCTCTGACTCGACGAAGCGGGTTTCACCGTCGCCCAGCGACGTCAGGCCCCACAGCACCGGCCGGTAGTCGATATCCAGCGCGGTGCGCAGGCCATGGCGGCGGGCGTATTCCAGCGCTTTTAATACCGCGGCGCGGGTGTTTGGGTGTGACAGGTGGGTGCCGGTTATAGCCAGCGCGCGCGATGACGCAATGTAGGCCTCGTCGATATCGTCCGGCGTTAGTGCCATATCGGCACAGTTCTCACGGTAGAAAATCAGCGGGAAGGTTTCCTGATCCTTGATACCGAGGATCACCAAACCGGTCAGCCGCTGGGGGTCGGTGATCAGGCACTGGGTATCGGCTCCGACGCGTTGCAGTTCTTCACGCAGGAAACGGCCCATATGTTCGTCGCCGACGCGGGCCAACATGCCGGACTTCAGGCCCTGAATGGCGGTGCCGTAAGCCACGTTGCCGGAAGAGCCGCCGAGATATTTGGAGAATGTGCTGGCATCTTCCAGGCGTGCGCCGATCTGTTGTGCATAGAAATCGACGGCAATACGCCCGAGACAAATGACATCAAGCTGTTTTTCTTGTGTAGCCATACCCGTTTCCTTCTGTATTAAGCCAAACCCCGACTACGAAGCATTTTTTGAGTATGAGGAATAAAAATTTCAATTTCAAGATTGAATGAAATTTACACCCCAAAAATGTGATGCATTTAAAACAGCGCTAATACGCCAGCTGAAAGCACTAAAAACCGCGTCTGGCCTGATGCTGAAACACCGAACAACGGCAAGGGTATAGCTGGCGTTACAAGCCGATGGTACCAAGGGTTGGGGCACCTTCGGCGGCTGATGGAATGAAGTATCGGAGGGTGCTGCGGGCGCTAAGTCAGTGAATTCTAAAGGCATGGATGAAACGTCGTTTTCATCAATATGCGATCTTTATCGCAAAATGAAATATTTCTTCTGTAATGTGATTTTATGAAAAATATATTTGTTTATAATCGCTTCACGTTTCAGGTTGTCGGCTTAAGTAGCGCAGCGCGCTGAAAGACGGCGGATATCACACAGCTTTTCAGGTTCGGCACGGGTGGTGTCGGAGCGGGCGTGACTACTCTAAAAGGGTGAGCAAATGGGCAAGATCCGGTTAACCATGGCACAGGCACTCGTCAGGTTCCTCGACAACCAGTACCTGCTGGTCGACGGCGTGGAAACCAAATTCGTCAAAGGCATCTTTGCGATTTTCGGTCACGGCAACGTACTCGGTTTGGGGCAGGCGCTGGAACAGGACAGCGGTGATCTGATCGTGCATCAAGGGCGTAATGAGCAGGGCATGGCTCACGCAGCGACCGGTTTTGCCAAGCAGAAACTGCGTCAACAGATTTACGCCTGTACCTCTTCTGTCGGCCCCGGTGCCGCCAATATGATCACCGCCGCCGCGACGGCCACCGCCAACCGCATTCCTTTATTACTGCTGCCGGGCGATATTTATGCTTCTCGTCAGCCAGACCCGGTATTGCAGCAGATTGAACAAACCTACGACCTCAGCATCAGCACCAACGACGCTTTCCGTGCGGTGAGCAAGTACTGGGATCGTATTGTGCGGCCGGAACAATTAATGAGCGCCTGTATCAACGCGATGCGCGTGCTGACCGACCCAGCGGAAACCGGCGCGGTGACGCTGAGTTTACCGCAGGACGTGCAGGGCGAAGCCTATGACTATCCTGACTACTTCTTCCAAAAACGTGTGCACCGGCTCGATCGCCGCCCGGCGACCGAAGGCATGCTGGCCGATGCGCTGGCGCTGCTGACCACCAAACGTCAACCGCTGCTGGTGTGTGGCGGCGGGGTGAAATATTCACAGGCTGGTCAGGCGCTGCGTGAGTTTGCCGAACGCTTCCAGATCCCGTTTGTGGAAACCCAGGCCGGCAAGGGCACCGTCCCGTCCAACCACCCGTTTAACCTGGGCGGCATTGGTGAAACCGGCTGTCTGGCGGCCAATACCCTGGCCCGACAGGCCGATCTGGTGATTGGCGTCGGCACCCGTTATACCGACTTCACCACTTCGTCCAAATGGCTGTTCCAGAATCCCGACGTCGATTTTCTCAACGTTAACGTCAGCGCCTTCGACGCCGGTAAGCTCGATGGTCTGCAGGTACTGGCCGATGCCCGCGAGGCACTGTCTGCTCTGGGTACGCTATTGGCGCAGGCTGATTATCGCGCTGGCTGGGGCAACGCCATTGCCGAAGCGCGTAACGCACAACAGCAGGAAACCGCTCGAGTTTATGCGGTGGAATACACCGGCGAAGGTTTTGTACCGGAAATTGACGACCACCTCGATCGTGACAGCGTGTTTGCCGAATTTATCGAAAAGACCGATTCACTGCTGACCCAAAGCCGGGTGCTGGGGGTGCTGAACCAGCATCTGCCGCAGGACAGCGTGATCGTTGCCGCTGCCGGTAGCCTGCCGGGAGATTTACAGCGCGTGTGGCAGAACCATGGCGAGCACGGCTACCACGTGGAATACGGTTATTCCTGCATGGGCTACGAGGTCAATGCCGCCTTAGGGGTCAAGCTGGCAGAGCCACAGCGCGAGGTGTACGCGATGGTCGGTGACGGTGCCTTTATGATGCTGCACTCCGAACTGGTCACCTCAATTCAGGAAGGCTGCAAAATCAACGTGGTGCTGTTCGACAACATGACCAACGGCTGCATTAACAACCTGCAGATGGAACACGGCATGGACAGTTACACCACCGAATTCCGCTTCCGCAACCCGCAGGGCGGCAAACTCGACGGCAAGCTGGTGCCAGTCAACTTCGCCATGCTGGCGGGGGCTTACGGTTGCAAAACCTACAGTGTGACGACCGAACAACAGCTGATCGAAGCGCTGGCCGATGCTCGCCTGCAAAGCGTTTCCACCCTGCTGGACATCAAAGTGCTGCCAAAAACCATGGTGCACAAATATCTCAGCTGGTGGCGCGTGGGCGGAGCCCAGGTTGCCGACAGCGAAAAAATTGTCGCCGTGGCTCGCAAGCTGCAAGAGAACATCGACATGGCCCGCGACTACTGATTAACACATTGCCTGATTACCCAGACCTTGCGTCTGCCGCAACTATTTGAAGAGGATAACGAAAATGACACTGAACATTGGGGTTATTGGTACCGGCGCAATCGGTCGGGATCACATTCGTCGCTGCAGCAAAGTGTTGCAGGGTAGCCGCATCGTGGCGGTCAACGATATTAACCGTGACAACGCCGCCAAGGTGGTGAGCGACCTGAAGCTGGACGCCAAGGTGTATGACAATGGCCACGATCTGGTCAAGGCAGCGGACGTTCAGGCGGTGCTGGTCACCTCCTGGGGCCCGAGCCATGAAGAGTTCGTGTTGGCGGCGATTGCCGCCGGCAAGCCGGTATTCTGCGAGAAGCCGCTGGCGGTTACTGCGCAGGGTTGTAAAAACATCGTTGAGGCTGAAGCCAAACACGGCAAGCGCCTGGTGCAGGTAGGCTTTATGCGCCCTTACGATCAGGGCTACCGTGCACTCAAACAGGTGCTGACCAGCGGGCAAATCGGCGAACCGCTGATGCTGCACTGCGCGCACCGCAACCCAACAGTGGGTGAAGCTTACACCACGGATATGGCGATCACCGACACCCTGATCCACGAGATCGACGTGCTGCGCTGGCTGCTGGATGACGACTATGTTTCGGTTCAGGTGGTATTCCCGCGTAAAAGCCCCAAGGCATTCCCGCACCTGAAAGATCCGCAGATTGTGCTGTTTGAAACCGCCAAAGGTACCCGCATTGACGTCGAAATCTTCGTTAACTGCCAGTACGGTTATGACATTCAGTGTGAAGTGGTGGGGGAAACCGGCATTGCCAAACTGCCGGAGCCGTCCTCAGTGCAGATGCGCAGCGGGGCCAAACTCGCTACCGAAATTCTGACCGACTGGAAAGACCGCTTTATCGATGCTTACGACGTTGAGCTGCAAGGCTTTATCAACGACGTGCTGGCCGGCAAGTTGACCGGGCCTTCCGCCTGGGATGGCTATGCTGCCGCCGTGACGGCCGATGCCTGCGTGGCTGCGCAGCTCAGCGGCGAGATCGTACCTGTGACCCTGCCGCCGCGCCCGTCGTTCTACAACAAGTAGTGTGCTGAACGCGGTACTCACGTTTAAAGGGGAACCACCATGAAGATCGCTTTTGATGTTGATGTCATCAGGGACCTTGGTATCACCAAAATGGTTCAGCAGGTGGCGGACTGGGGCTATCAATATATTGAGCAGTCACCGCATCCGCAGATCAATCCGTTCTACAAGCACCCGAAAGCAGGGCGTGAAGTGATGGCGGAATACAAAAACGTGCTGAAGGCAACCGGCGTGGAGATTTCCTCATTTATCGTAGTGTACCGCTGGTCCGGCCCGGGGGAAGATCGTCGCCAGGCGGCGGTCAAAAACTGGCGTCGGATGATAGAAATCGCGGTGGAAATGGGCGTGCAGGTGATTAACACCGAACTGGCAGGCAACCCCAATGAGCCGGAAATCTGTGAAGAGCTGTGGTATCGCTCCATGGAAGAGCTGTTGCCGATTATCGAGCGTGAAGGTATTCGCATGGAGATCCAGTCTCACCCGTGGGACTTCTGCGAGTTGAGCAATGAAACCGCCGATATCGTCAAATCGCTACGTAGCGATCACGTTAAGTACCTCTACAGCGTGCCGCACACCTTCTATTACGACAAAGGCCAGGGTGACGTGGCCGGTATGCTGAAATATGCCGGTGACGATCTCTCGCATGTGTTGATCGCCGACACCATGAACCATACCAAACACTGTCGTTATATCGTCAATCCGCCGGGTGTTGATGCTGCCGTGCACCAGCATATGGGCATTGGTGAAGGGGAAGTGGACTTCGATGCCCTGTTCCAGACCCTGCGTGATATGGAGTTTGCCAATCGCAGTTTTAAGGTCGGCGGTGAGTCGATTATCTGCACCTCGCTGTTTGGTTATCCGGAACGAATGAAAACCCAGGCGGTAGCGACCCGCGAGCACATCGAAAAAGAGCTGCTGGGTAAATAAATTTCTCGGCTGAGTGGGTGAAAATCACCGCCAGGCCGATCTGATGATTGAGGCTGACAATGAATAAAGACAACGTAAAACTGGCCATCGCCCCGATTGGCTGGACCAATGATGACATGCCTGACCTGGGCAAAGAGAATACTTTCCAACAGTGCGTCAGTGAAATGGCGCTGGCCGGGTTCACTGGTAGCGAAGTGGGCAGCAAGTACCCGCGCGATCCGGCGGTGCTGAAACCGATGCTGGATATCCGCGGCATTCAGATCTGCAATGCCTGGTTCAGCACCTTCTTCGCCGATGGCCTGAAAGAAAAAACTATCGATGAGTTTATTAACCATATGAATTTCCTGCATGCAATGGGGGCCAAAGTGATTGGCTGCTCCGAGCAGAGCAAGAGCATTCAGGGCACCACCAAAGGGGTGTTCGAAGAGAAACCGTATTTCAGCGATGAAGAGTGGCAGCGGGTGGCCGATGGCTACAATGAGCTGGCCAAGATTGCGGCCGGCAAGGGCATGCAGGTCTGTCTGCACCACCATATGGGCACCGGCATCCAGACTACTGCGGAGATTGACCGTTACATGAGCATGGTGAACGACGACGTCTACCTGCTGTTTGATACCGGCCACGCCTACTACTCCGAAGGCAGCCAACAGGCGATGATGGCAATTCTGGAAAAATACCTGCCGCGCATCAACCATGTGCATTTGAAGGATGTGCGTGATGAAGTGGTGGCAGAGGTGAAGGCCAACAAACTGAGCTTCCTCGACGGTGTGAAGAAAGGCACCTTCACCGTGCCGGGTGATGGGGTCATCGACTTTCTGCCGGTATTTAAACTGCTGGATGAGCGCGGTTATAAAGGCTGGATGGTGGTGGAGGCCGAGCAGGATCCGGCGTTGGCCAACCCGTTTGAGTATGCGGTGAAGGCGCGACGTTATATCAAAGAGACCGCTGGTATTTAATCGGGCTAAGAGCTGCAAGGGGCGCTTGAGTGATCAATGCGCCCCTTTTTATTCTGTCTGTCAGACGAGGATTTTCCAGGCGGTAATCTGCCTGCCAGTCACGAACGAAGGCCTTTTGGCGTTTGCTCTTAAAATTATACGCATTGGAAAACGAGCTTGGCGACGCCATTAACCAAAAGGTGCGAATCGGTTTCTGATTTAACTTCTTTCATCGCCTTGTTTTGCAGTTTGCAATAATCTACAGCATCCTTTGCCACCAGCGACTCGGCACCAGTTACTCTTCCGCGGCCAGGTGAAGCTTCCACCGCCGCCGTATAATCTCCATTCGGCAGTTTCTCTATGTTGCTATGATAAGATAAACCCATAAAACCGACCCGGGTATTGTCGTTTTTTACTGCGCAACCCGATAAGATAAGTGTAGTTCCTAATAATAAAGTACAAAAACGCATTGTCATTTGATAGTTACTCCGTCAGTGTATTGTTGTGTGTACCAACATAAAGACAGCCGTCGATAACCTGAGTTCCTATTCGAAGGGTGCAAATCAATGTCGTTTAGTTTTCATTGAAAAAATATATCAAAATATTGCTGCTGAATGGTTGGTTTTTCTTGATAATTTCATAAATAACAATTGGTTGTATGTAAATTTAAAGTTGAGATATGGTTTTTTATTACATTTATGTTCGGTTTATTGATTAACGGATAAAGATGTGTTCTTTTATTTTTAACGCGACTTTATATCCACGGGATATTAAATGCCTAAAGTGTTGGGTCTTTATTTTTTTTGTAAGGATTAATAGCCAATTCTTTTTTCTATTTAGACAATGATCCAGCTCTTCATTACCTCAAAGAGACTGCCGGCCTTTAAGCCGGCAGAGATTTGCAAGGTGCGCTTGAGCAATCAATGCGCCCCTTTTTATTCTGACTGTCAGGCGAGGGTTTTCCAGGTGGTGACCTGCCCGCCGGGCCACGGGGTCGCCGCGTAAACGCCGCGGGCGAGTGTTCGCGCCAGGGTGTCCGCCGCCAGCGCCTTGGCACTGCCGCTACCAGATTCGCCATTGATTTCATAGGGCGTGGCCCAGAAGGCGCGGGTGCCGGGGGCCACAACCGAGGCCGCCGCTCAGCACCAGCGCATCAAGGGTTTGTACCAGGTTATCTTCACCCAGCGCATCGGTTTCACGGGTTGCCGGGCCACCGCCATGCACATCGACGGCGGCGATCGCCGGACTATCCGGCAGGATCATCGTGGTGCCGGTACGCACCCGGCTGTCCTGAGCGACCCCGACCTTCAGGCCGGGCACGTCGGTAATCAGGTTACGGGCGCCGGTTCGAACGGCGGGAGAACTTGGCATTGCGGCCCCAGGAAGGTGGTGGGAGAGAGGATGCCGATAGCACCCGTTACGCAGGCCAGCGTTTGCACGAAGGTGCGATGGCTGACGGTGAAGGGGCGGTTTGCCGCCCCTGGTTCACTTTTTATCTCACTCATGAGGCGGATTTTTTCTGCTGTTCACTGCGAAAGCGAGCCATATGGTAAGAATCTACCAGCACGCCGTCGCGCATGGCGTAAGCACGACTGGTCCCTTCGATTTCGAAACCGAACTTGAGGTATAGCGCAATGGCCGCCTGATTATCGGTAAATACCGTCAGCTCGATGCGTTCGATGTCTGCCCAATTGTCGCACAGGTCAATCATCGCTTTCATCAGGCTGCTGCCGACGCCTTTGCCGTGGTGGTGGTCATCGACGCCGATGCCAAAGGTCGCCACGTGGCGGCGGCGTACACGCTGATTCAGCATCACGCTCAACTGACCGACAATCTGTCCGTCGATGCAGGCCACCAGGCTATGGGTGCCCGGTTCGAGGTTGGCGAGGCGCTTGTGCCATAGTTCGACCGACGGTAGCGGTAGCTGTAGCGTGTCACGGTAAGCCTTCGGTTGAGAATAGAGTTGATGCAGGGCCTGTGCATCTGCCGTTTCCACGTGACGAACTACGATTTCACTCATTACGCTGTTCCTTTGGCTTACCGGTTGAATAACCTCTGAATTTATCGGTTTATTGTGTCGAGTCAATATTATTCCGGATTGGTTAAAAAAATGCTTTACAGGTGCGAATGATAATGATTATTATTGCGATGCGTTCCGGGGAGAGTATCAACCTTTGATACCCTCGCTGCGAAGGCACGACATTGCTCACATTGCTTCCAAGTATTACTTAGCCAGCTCGGGTGCTGGCTTTTTTTTTGCCTGTTTTCAGCTCACCCGCCTTCAACAAATTCCCTGCCAATGACTTCGCAACTCCATCTAAATTTTTGAACAGAGGGATGAGTTTTTTACGCTTTCATATTCTGCTGCCAGGACTAGACTGTAAAAAACATTGAGGAGAGCTGAATATGATTTATTTACGTAAGGCAGAAGATCGCGGTCATGCCAATCATGGTTGGCTGGATAGCTGGCATACCTTCTCATTTGCCAACTATTACGATGCCAATTTTATGGGCTTCTCGGCGCTGCGGGTGATCAACGAAGACGTGATCGACGCAGGGCAGGGTTTTGGCACACACCCGCATAAAGATATGGAAATCCTGACCTACGTGCTGAGCGGCACGGTAGAGCATCAGGACAGCATGGGCAATAAAGAGCGGATCCAGGCCGGTGAGTTCCAGATCATGAGTGCCGGTACCGGGGTGCGTCACTCCGAGTACAACGGCAATAACGATCGTCCGTTGCACCTGTACCAGATTTGGATCATTCCCGATCGGGTCGGGCTGGAGCCGCGTTATGAGCAACGCATGTTCGATGCGCCACAGGGCCGCCAACTGGTGTTGTCGCCGGATGCGCGTGAAGGTTCATTGAAGGTGTTCCAGGACATGACGCTGTCCCGCTGGGCATTGAAGCAAGACGAACAGGCAGAATGCCCTATCGAAGCCGGTCGTCGCGTGTGGATCCAGGTGGTGCGTGGCAAGGTGGTGGTCAATGGTCAGCAGGCCGGCACCAGCGATGCTTTCGCGGTGTGGGATGAAACTGCGCTGTCGATTCATGCCGATGAAGACAGTGAAATCCTGCTGTTCGATCTGCCGCCAGTCTGATTAAGCGGTAAATAACTAAGGGCTCACGCGGTGAGCCCTTTTTACGTTTGCTCTTCCCACAACCAGCAATATCGGCAGCGGTTTTTTTTTGCTAAAATGAGCGCCCATTCACGGTTAGCCAGTTCATTGATAATGAAGAAAAAACGGCCGGTACTCCAAGATGTTGCAGACAAGGTTGGCGTTACCAAGATGACGGTGAGCCGTTATCTGCGTAATCCCGATCAGGTTTCTGCCGTCTTGCAGCAAAAAATTGCCGTCGCGCTTGATGAGCTGGGTTACATTCCCAACCGTGCGCCGGATATCCTTTCCAACTCCACCAGTCGCGCCATTGGCGTATTGCTGCCGTCGTTGACCAACCAGGTGTTTGCCGAAGTGTTGCGCGGCATCGAGAGCGTCACCGATGCGCACAATTATCAGACCATGCTGGCGCACTACGGCTATTTGCCTGAGCGTGAAGAACAGCGCCTGACTTCGCTGCTGTCATACAATATTGATGGGTTGATCTTGTCTGAACGTCACCACACGCCACGCACCATGAAAATGATCGAGGTTGCGGGTATCCCGGTCGTCGAGCTGATGGACTGCGTTTCACCCTGTATTGATCTGGCGGTAGGTTTCAATAACTTTGAGGCCGCACGCCAGATGACCCAGCAGATCATCGCGCACGGCCATCGCCACGTGGTGTATTTCGGCGCGCGCCAGGATGAACGTACCATTATCAAACAGCAGGGCTATGAACAGGCTATGCGTGAGTCCGGCCTGCAGCCGTACAGCGTCATGACTGCGCGTTCGTCGTCCTATTCCGCCGGTGGCGAACTGCTGCGCCAGGCGCAACGTGATTACCCGCAGATTGACAGTATTTTCTGCACCAACGATGACCTGGCGATTGGCGCGACCTTCGAGTGCCAGCGGCAAGGATTGTCGATCCCTAATGATATGGCAATTGCCGGTTTCCACGGCCACGATATCGGCCAGGTGATGGTGCCAAAACTGGCGAGCGTCCTGACGCCGCGTGAACGCATGGGGCAAATCGGTGCCGAACGCCTGTTGGCGCGTTTGCGGGGCGAAACGGTCAGCCCGCGCATGGTGGACGTAGGTTTCACCGTGATCCCTGGTGGCAGTATCTGATCGGTTTTCAGCCGTTGCTTGAGCTATTTTAATTCTGAAACCGCGCCGCCCGGCGCGTTTTATTTCTCCGCTGTAAGCTCGCCCCTGTTAACCCCATAAGTTTGATCTCTGTCCCATAACGCGAATTTTAGCCACTTACCCGGTTCCGGCGATTAGGTTGTTACCGGTATCATGATACCGGTAACAATGAGTGTGCGGTTATCTTGAATGAGATAGAACCTGTGTCTCAGCACCACCTACAGCTCGTCTTCTAACACCGGGAAGAGCCTAAAAATACAACAAACGCGCGCTTTACGATCTATCGTAAAGAGGGTCTGCGATAAAAAGGTTGGAGAAAAATTATGCCATTAGTGATTGTTGCAGGCGGCGTAGCGCTGCTGCTGCTGCTGATGATTCGCTTTAAGCTGAACGGTTTTATCTCTTTGATTCTGGTTGCTCTGGCGGTCGGGATCACCCAGGGGATGCCGGTCGATAAAGTGATCGGTTCTATCAAGGCCGGCGTTGGCGGTACGCTGGGCAGCCTGGCGCTGATCATGGGCTTCGGTGCCATGCTCGGCAAGCTGCTGGCGGACTGCGGCGGTGCCCAGCGCATCGCCACTACGCTTATCGACAAGTTCGGCCAAAAATACATTCAATGGGCGGTGGTACTGACCGGTTTTACCGTCGGTTTTGCGCTGTTCTATGAAGTTGGCTTCGTGCTGTTGCTGCCGCTGGTATTCAGTATCGCCGCTTCTGCACGCGTTCCGCTGCTGTATGTCGGTGTGCCAATGGCGGCTGCGCTGTCGGTAACCCACGGTTTCCTGCCGCCGCACCCCGGCCCAACGGCGATCGCCACCATCTTCCATGCCGATATGGGTAAAACCCTGCTGTACGGTACGCTGCTGGCTATCCCGACGGTGATCCTGGCAGGCCCGGTTTATGCCCGCTTCCTGAAAGGGATCGACAAGCCGGTACCTGAAGGTCTGTATAACCCAAAAATCTTCACCGAAGCGGAAATGCCAAGCTTTGGTATCAGCGTTGCGACCTCTCTGGTGCCGGTGATCCTGATGGCGCTGCGCGCGGTAGCCGAAATGGTGCTGCCGAAGGGCCATACTCTGTTGCGCTTTGCCGAGTTCCTCGGCGATCCGGTAATGGCGACGCTGATTGCGGTGCTGATTGCTATCTTCACCTTTGGCCTGAACCGTGGCCGCACCATGGATGAAGTGATGGGCACCATCACCGACTCCATCAAGATTATCGCCATGATGCTGTTAATCATCGGCGGTGGCGGCGCGTTCAAGCAGGTACTGGTCGACAGTGGCGTTGAGAAATACATTGCCGCCTTGATGGAAGGCAGCAACGTCTCACCGATTCTGATGGCCTGGTCGATTGCGGCTGCGCTGCGTCTGGCGCTGGGTTCCGCTACCGTGGCGGCGATCACCGCCGGCGGCATCGTGGCCCCGTTGATCGCCACCACCGGCGTCAGCCCGGAGCTGATGGTGATCGCGGTCGGTTCAGGCAGCGTGATTTTCTCTCACGTTAATGACCCGGGTTTCTGGCTGTTCAAGGAGTACTTCAACCTGAGCATCATGGAAACCATAAAATCCTGGTCGGTGCTGGAAACCATCATCTCAGTCTGTGGGTTGGTAGGCTGTCTATTGCTGGCGACGGTCGTCTAATATACCCGTTGCCTTTCAAGCCGCAGCGTTGTTACCTGCACTCAGTTACGTGGCCCATCCGTGGGCCACGCCCCTTAAGGGGCCGCTGCAAGCAGCGTTCAAATCTGTTCCCGACAGATTTGTCACCCCAGTAACTTACTCAAGTAAGCGCCTGGGGATGAGCGAGCTGGCCGCCTGGCTACAACTTGAAATTCATAGTATATAAATTGGTCGGGTAGGTTTCCGGTGCCCCGGCGGTGCCGGAAACTATTTTGAGTTTGGGGCGTATTTGATGACGCTGCCAGCGCCATCTGACTCCATAAGGGCATGACATATGAGCAATTCACAGCACCACGTATTTATTTTGATGGGCGTTTCCGGCAGCGGTAAATCCGCCGTGGCCAACGCCGTAGCCCATGAGGCCAATGCTGCCATGCTGGACGGCGACTACCTGCATCCGCGTGCCAACATCAATAAAATGGCCGCCGGGCATGCATTGGACGACAACGATCGCGCCCCGTGGCTGGCGGCGTTGAATGACGCGATTTTTGCCATGGAGCGCACCAACGATGTCTCGCTGCTAGTGTGCTCGGCGTTGAAAAAAAGCTATCGTGACCGTCTGCGTGAAGGTAACCGCAATCTGCATTTCATCTATCTGAAGGGTGACAAGGCGGTGATTGAAGAGCGTTTGAAACAGCGCAAGGGCCACTTCTTCAAGCCGCAGATGTTGGTTTCCCAATTCGCCACTTTAGAAGAGCCGAACGAGCAAGAACAAGACGTGCAGGCGATTGAGATTGACCAGCCGCTGGACGGCGTGGTGGCCGATACCCTGGCCTATATTCGTCGTGTTGCAGCCCAGTAACCCGGGCTGCCGTCACTTCTCGGCGCCGCACTGGCGCCAGTATTTTCACTACAACTTCATGTAGGCTCTCACGCCGTCCAGGAACATCTGGGTCGACAACATCACCAGAATCAGCCCCATAAGCCTTTCCAGCGCGCTCACCCCTTTACTACCCAGCAGGCGCAGGAACAGGTTCGACATCAGCAAAATGGCGGCGGAAATGCCCCAGGCAATCAGCAGTGCTACCACCAGATACGAAATATGGTTTGGATACTGGTGTGAAAGCAGCATCAGCGAAGCCAGAATTGAAGGGCCGGCTACCAGCGGGATGGCCAGTGGCACCAGGAAAGGTTCTTCACCGGCGGAAAGTCCGCTGCTGTCACCCTCCTGCGAGGGGAAGATCATCTTGATGGCGATCAGGAACAGAATAATCCCGCCGGAAATAGACACGGTTTCGGTGCGCAGGTTAAGGAATGCCAGAATTTTTTCACCGGCAAACAGGAAAATCAGCATCAACAGCAGGGCGATCAGCAGTTCGCGGATCAACACCATCCGGCGACGGCGTGGCTCCAGGTGCTTGAGTACCGACATGAAAATCGGCAAATTGCCCAGCGGATCCATGATTAAAAACAGCAACACCGTGACTGAAATCATCTCTGTCATTACTACCTCTGAATCTGAAAAGTGCGTCGGTCATCCCGACCGCTTAATGGCCTATAGCCTATGGCTTTCAAGTTACGGCCAGGCTCATCTCCCAGGTATATAAGAAGGATTGCTGAGAATCGCTCCCCCATCGAATAAATTCACTTTGCGCCTGCGCCGACATTTTGTAAGGTGGAGAGATATTGCACACAACTTATAGCAGTCATCTTCCAAGGCAGGACAGTCATTATGAAAAACGTTGGTTTCATCGGTTGGCGCGGAATGGTCGGCTCCGTACTCATGCAACGCATGACACAAGAGCGCGATTTTGACGCCATTCGCCCGGTCTTTTTCTCCACCTCGCAACATGGCCAGGCGGCACCTACCTTCGGCGGCCAGCAGGGCACGTTGCAGGATGCTTACGATGTTGATGCGCTGAGTGCGCTCGACATTATTATTACCTGCCAGGGCGGTGATTATACCAACGAGATTTACCCAAAGCTGCGTGAAATCGGCTGGCAGGGGTACTGGATCGATGCGGCTTCTTCTCTGCGCATGCAGGATGACGCGATTATCATCCTGGATCCGGTCAACCGCGACGTGATTCAGCAGGGCCTGGATAAAGGCATCAAGACCTTTGTCGGCGGCAACTGCACCGTCAGCCTGATGCTGATGTCGCTGGGCGGCCTGTTCGCCAATGATCTGGTGGAGTGGGCATCCGTTGCGACCTATCAGGCCGCTTCCGGTGGTGGTGCACGTCATATGCGTGAACTGCTGACCCAAATGGGCATGCTGCACGCCGATGTGGCGAAAGAGCTGCAGGATCCGGCTTCGGCGATCCTGGACATCGAACGTAAAGTCACTGAGGCCACCCGCAGCGGCAAACTGCCGACCGATAACTTCGGTGTGCCGCTGGCCGGCAGCCTGATCCCCTGGATTGACAAGCAACTCGATAACGGCCAGAGCCGTGAAGAGTGGAAAGGCCAGGCAGAGACTAACAAAATCCTCAACAGCGGCTTGGTGATCCCGGTCGACGGTCTGTGCGTGCGCGTTGGCGCGCTGCGCTGCCATAGCCAGGCGTTTACCCTGAAGCTGAAAAAGGACGTTTCGCTGCCGGAAATCGAACAAATGTTGGCGACCCATAATGACTGGGTGCGGGTGATCCCGAACGACCGTGAACTGACCATGCGTGAACTGACGCCGGCAGCGGTCACCGGGACACTAAACACCCCGGTTGGTCGTCTGCGTAAGCTGAATATGGGGCCGGAATACCTGTCTGCGTTCACCGTGGGTGACCAGTTGCTGTGGGGTGCGGCCGAGCCGTTGCGCCGCATGTTGCGCATCCTGCTGTAACCTGATCTGTACTTCCCGGGGGCTGACCTCTTTCAGCCCCCAAAAGCCTTGTTTTCTTCGTTTTTGCTCGCTATGGACCAAATCGCTGCAAAAGGAGAAAAGCACACAAATCATCAGCATTTCTCCACGCGGGCAGCAGCGCAAAGACGCTGTCAGGCTGGCCGTTTTCTTAATGAAGTTTTTTCCTGGTAATGCGGCAATGTTTTTAACCGACATTAGCTATGCTTAAAGGGCTGGCGGATAAACTTTCACCAGCGCTAAAAATAAGCATAAAGAGCGGAATTTGGGCCGGGAAGCTGAGAGTTGATCAATAACCGACCGTAATCACGCTTTAGATACCGAATGAATTGCATGATAACCAAAATGGCTATGGATTAAGCGTTACGCCCTGTGGATCTCAAGGTGCAGCCATTTCGCTGCAATCTGAAAGACGATGAGCTTACGTGGCCCCTTATAAATCATGCTCTTAATCTTAGGAAGAAGACTATGCCTGTACTTCCCGATCGTGACGTGATTGATCAGCTTTTCTCTGGCAATTTTGCCGATCCTTTCTCCCTGCTGGGTATGCATGCGGTCAATAATGGCCTGCAGGTGCGTGCGCTGTTGCCTGACGCCAGCGAAGTCTGGTTGCTGGAGCAGCAAACCGGCAAGCGGGTGGTGCAGCTGGCTTGCGACGATGCCCGTGGCTTTTTCAGTGCTACCGTTCTGCGCCGGAAAACCCCCTTTCGCTATCAACTGGAGGTCCGCTGGCAAAATCACCAGCAGATCGTCGACGATCCCTACCGTTTTGGCACTTTGTTACAGGATATCGACGGCTGGCTGCTGGCGGAGGGCACCCATCTGCGGCCGTATGAGCGGCTGGGGGCGCACCTTGCAACGCTTGACGAGGTAGCAGGCGTCAGCTTTGCCGTCTGGGCACCGAATGCCCAGCGCGTCTCGGTGGTTGGTGAGTTTAACTTCTGGGATGGCCGCCGCCACCCGATGCGCCTGCGTCGTGAAAACGGGATTTGGGAGCTGTTCTTGCCGGGGGTAAAAGCCGGGCAATTGTACAAGTACGAGATTATCGACTGCTACGGCAATATCCAGTTGAAGGCCGATCCTTACGCTTTTGAGGCGCAAATGCGGCCGGATACCGCGTCGCTGGTGATGCCGCTGCCGGAGGTGGTGGAAAACACCCCGGAACGCCAGCGTGCTAATAATTTTGACCGACCGATTTCTATCTACGAGGTGCATCTTGGCTCGTGGCGACGTCACACCGACGATAATTTCTGGCTCAGCTACGGCGAACTGGCCGTACAGCTGATCGACTACGTTAAAGACATGGGGTTCACCCATATCGAGCTGTTGCCGATTAACGAGCATCCGTTTGACGGCAGTTGGGGTTATCAACCTTTAGGGTTGTACGCCCCGACCCGACGTTTCGGTACCCCGGCCGGCTTTAAAGATTTCGTCGCAGCGGCGCACCGGGCGGGCATCAACGTGATCTTGGATTGGGTACCGGGGCATTTCCCCAGCGATGCCTATGGCCTGGCGAATTTTGACGGCACTGCGCTGTATGAATACGCCGATCCGCGCGAAGGCTTCCATCAGGACTGGAATACTCTGATCTACAACTATGGCCGCCATGAGGTGCGCAACTATCTGGCGGGCAACGCCCTTTACTGGTTGGAACGCTATGGCATTGACGCATTGCGTGTCGATGCGGTGGCCTCGATGATCTACCGCGATTACAGCCGTGCCGAAGGCGAATGGGTACCGAACTACTACGGTGGCAACGAAAATCTGGAGGCCATTGCCTTCCTGCGTTACACCAACCACAGCGTCGGCAAGGAGCGGCCCGGTGCAGTGACGCTGGCGGAAGAGTCCACTGATTACCCAGGCGTGACGCTACCGCCGGAATCCAACGGGCTGGGGTTCCATTACAAATGGAACCTGGGCTGGATGCACGACACGCTTAACTACATGCAATGCGACCCGGTACACCGTAAATATCATCACAATCAGATGACCTTCGGCATGTTGTATGCCTACACCGAGAACTTTGTGTTGCCGATTTCCCATGACGAAGTGGTACACGGCAAGAAATCGATTCTCGACCGCATGCCTGGCGACGCCTGGCAGAAGTTTGCCAACCTGCGTGCCTACTACGGCTTTATGTGGGCGCACCCGGGCAAGAAGCTGCTGTTTATGGGCTGCGAGTTCGCTCAGGGGCGCGAGTGGAATTTCGACAGCAGCCTCGACTGGCATCTGCTCGAAGGGCTGGATAACTGGCATCACGGCGTGCAGCGGCTGGTGCGCGATCTTAACCATTGCTACCAGCAGCAGGCACCTCTGTATGAGCGTGACTACCGCCCGGACGGCTTTGAGTGGCTGGTGGTGGACGACCACGACAACTCGGTATTTGCCTTTGCCCGTTTTGATGCGCATGGCAATGAGCTGATCGCCGTCAGCAACTTTACCCCGGTGCCGCGCCATCATTATCGCATCGGTATTTCCCGTTCTGGTGAGTACCGGGAAATTCTCAATACCGACTCGCATCATTACCACGGCAGCAATACCGGCAATCAGGGCCGCGTGGTGTCCGAGCCAATGGGTAACCACGGCCGTGAGCATTCGATTAGCGTAACCGTCCCGCCGCTGGCGACCATCTACCTACTGCGGGAGGCGCAATGACTGAGCTGACGCCTGGCATCGCCGCGCCTCTTGGCGCGTACTATGACGGTAACGGCATCAACTTTAGCCTGTATTCCGCCCATGCTTCGGGGGTGGAGCTGTGCCTGTTTGACGAACAACAACGTGAAGTGCGCCTGCCGCTGGCAGCGCGCAGCGGTGATATCTGGCACGGCTATTTGCCGGGTGGCAAACCGGGCCAGCGTTACGGTTACCGGGTGCATGGTCCGTTTGATCCTGCACAGGGGCTGCGTTTTAACCCCAACAAACTGCTGTTGGATCCTGCTGCCCGTGCGGTCGAGGGGCCAGTGGCGGATGACCCTTACCTGCATGGCGGCTATGACCGGCCGGATAAGCATGACAGCGCCGAACTTATGCCAAAGTGCGTGGTGATCGACGAAGCCTACGACTGGCAGGATGATTGCCCACCGGCAACGCCGTGGGGCAAAACGGTGATCTACGAAGCGCATGTGCGTGGACTGACCCTGCAACACCCGGATATCCCGCAGGTGCTGCGTGGCAGTTTTGCCGCACTTGGGCATCCGGTGATGCTCGCCTACTTCAAGCGCCTTGGCATTACCGCGCTGGAATTGCTGCCGGTGCAGCAACACAGCTCCGAGCCGCGCCTGCAACGCCTCGGGTTGATTAACTACTGGGGCTATAACGTGTTGGCGCCCTATGCGCCGGATAACCGCTACTCCAGTCTGCGTACCGACATGACGCCGCTGCGGGAATTCCGCGACGCGGTGAAGGCGCTGCATAAGGCCGGGATTGAAGTGATCCTCGACGTGGTGTTCAACCACAGCGCCGAGCTGGATATGGACGGGCCGACGCTGTCGCTGCGCGGCATCGATAACCCGGGTTATTACTGGCTCACGCCCGAGGGCGGCTATGTGAACGATACCGGCTGCGGCAACACGCTGCGGTTAGATCAACCACCGGGCGTAGCCTGGGTGATGGACTGCCTGCGTTTCTGGGTGGGGGAGTGTCACGTAGACGGCTTCCGCTTTGATCTGGGTAGCGTGCTCGGCCGCACGCCGGCGTTCGACCGTGATGCACCGCTGTTCCAGGCGATGTTGGCGGATGACCTGCTGTCGCGCTGCAAGCTGATCGCCGAACCCTGGGATATTGGCCCCGGTGGCTATCAGGTGGGGGAATTTCCCGGGCGCTTTGCCGAGTGGAACGACCATTACCGGGACGATATGCGTCGTTTCTGGCTGCAGGGGGATATTTCGCTCGGCCAGTTCGCCCAGCGTTTTGCCGCTTCCAGTGACCTGTTCAATCGACGCGGGCGTGCGCCGTACGCCAGTATTAACATGCTGACCGCTCATGACGGTTTTACCCTGCAGGATTTGGTCAGCTTTAACCTTAAGCACAACCAACTGAACGGTGAAGGTAACCGCGACGGCAGCGACCGTAACTTTAGCAATAACCACGGTGTTGAAGGCCCGATTGCCGACGACGTCATTGTGCAATGCCGTAGGGCCAGCCGGCAGGCACTGCTTGCCACGTTATTGCTGTCCCAGGGAACGCCGATGCTGCTGGCCGGCGACGAACATGGACACAGCCAGCAGGGCAACAACAATGCCTATTGTCAGGACAACGCTATCACCTGGCTCGACTGGGCCACGGCGGATGACGCTCTCACCGATTACACCGCAGCACTGATCCGTTTGCGTCAGCAAATCCCTGCCTTGCAGCAAGACCGCTGGTGGCAGGAGGGCGACGGCAGCGTGCAGTGGCTGAACGCGCAGGGGCAACCTCTCGGCGCGCAAGAGTGGGAGCAGGGAGCACTGCAGTTGCAGATATGTCTGTCACAACGCTGGCTGGTGGTGGTGAATGCCACGCAGCAGGCGGTGGAGATGACGTTGCCTGCCGGCGATTGGCAGCTTGTCGCTCCCTTTACTCAGGAAGATTCGCGGGCGGTTTTACCCGCCTGGCACCAGGCTGCGCACTCGATTTGCGTGCTGGTAAAGAAAAAATAAAAGGAGTCAGCTATGGTTAGGTTTGAAAATAAAGACCCCCTGATGTTGGCACGCCAACTGCCGATTAAGTCCGTCGCCCTGATCCTGGCTGGTGGCCGCGGTTCGCGTTTGAAAGATTTAACCTCAACCCGGGCCAAGCCGGCCGTCCACTTTGGCGGCAAATTCCGCATTATCGATTTTGCCCTGTCGAACTGCCTTAACTCGGGCATTCGCCGCATCGGCGTGATCACCCAATACCAGTCCCATACTCTGGTGCAGCATATCCAGCGTGGTTGGTCGTTCCTCAACGAAGAAATGAACGAGTTTGTCGATCTGCTGCCGGCCCAGCAACGCCTCAGTACCGAGCACTGGTACAAGGGCACGGCGGACGCGGTGTACCAGAACTTGGATATCATCCGTCGCTACGACGCCGAGTATGTGGTGATCCTGGCGGGCGATCACATCTACAAGATGGATTACTCGCGCATGCTGATCGACCACGTGGAAAAGGGCGCGCAGTGTACCGTTGCCTGCCTGCCAGTGCCGCGCGATGAGGCCAGCGAGTTCGGCGTGATGGAAGTGGATGAGAACGATCTGATCCTCGAGTTCCTGGAGAAACCCAGCAACCCACCGCCGATGCCAGGCAACCCGGATATGTCGCTGGCCAGCATGGGGATCTACATCTTTAACGCCGACTACCTGTTCCAACTACTCGAAGAGGACATGTCGACACCGGGGTCAACCCATGACTTCGGCAAGGATCTGATCCCGAAAATCACCGCCCAGAAAGCGGCGTGGGCGCACCCGTTCACGCTGTCGTGTGTGACCTCCAACCCCGAACTGCCGCCGTATTGGCGCGACGTGGGAACGCTGGATGCCTACTGGCGCGCCAACCTCGATCTGGCTTCGGTGACACCGGAGCTGGATATGTATGACCGCGCCTGGCCGATCCGTACCCATATGGAGCCGCTGCCGCCGGCCAAGTTCGTGCAGGACCGTTCCGGCAGCCACGGCATGACCATGAACTCGCTGGTGTCCGGCGGTTGTATTGTCTCCGGTTCGGTGGTGGTGCATTCGGTGCTGTTCCCACGGGTGCGGGTTAACTCGTTCTGCACCATCGACTCTACTGTATTGCTGCCGGATGTTAACGTCGGCCGTTCCTGCCGTTTGCGACGCTGCATCATTGACCGCGCCTGCCATATCCCCGAGGGCATGGTGATTGGCGAAAACGCCGATGAGGACAGCAAACGCTTTTATCGCTCGGAAGGCGGCATTGTGTTGGTCACGCGCGAAATGTTGTCAAAATTGTGAGTTAAGGTAGCCGGCAGAACGATAGCCTGTCGCCATGTAAACAGATTGACTGATGGCTTGCAAAACGCGGATTAACAACAGCGGCAAGCCTGCTTTATTTCTTATCCAGAGGCATTTTTTGCCGACTCTCAGGAGTGATAATGCAGGTTTTACACGTATGTTCTGAAATGTTTCCCCTGTTGAAAACCGGGGGTCTCGCAGACGTGGTTGGCGCATTACCGGCAGCTCAAATCGCCGAGGGCAGCGATGTTCGGGTGTTATTGCCCGCTTTCCCTGACGTTCGTAATGGCATACCGGATTCCGTGCTGGTGGCGGAAATCGATTCGTTCGCCGGCCGGGTCGCCCTGCGTTACGGTACCTATCACGGTGTGGGCATCTACCTGATCGACGCACCCTGGTTGTACGAACGCCCAGGCAGCCCTTATCACGACCAATCGATGAATGCCTATTCCGATAACCACCGGCGTTTTGCCCTGTTGGGTTGGATGGCCTGCGAACTGGCCAAGGGGCTGGACCGCTACTGGCGGCCGCAGGTCGTGCATGCCCATGACTGGCACGCCGGGCTGGCCTGCGCCTATCTGGCGGCTAACGGCCACCCGGCGCGTTCTGTTTTCACCGTGCACAACCTGGCCTACCAGGGGCTGTTCTCCGCCCATCACGTGCCGGAACTGTGGTTGCCGCCTTCGTTTTTCAACATCTATGGCCTGGAGTTTTACGGCCAGATGTCATTCCTGAAGGCCGGTTTGTTCTACGCCGACCATATCACCGCTGTCAGCCCGACCTATGCGCGTGAGATCACCCGGCCGGAGTTCGGCTACGGTATGGAAGGGCTGTTGCAGGAACGCCAGCGGCAGGGGCGTCTTAGCGGCATTCTTAACGGCGTGGATGACAAGATTTGGGACCCGTCCCACGATCCGCGCCTGACTGCGCGCTATGACGCCGACAATCTGAAAAACAAGGCCAAGAATAAACTGCACCTGCAAAAAGCCATGGGGCTGAAAGTGGATGAGTCGCTGCCGTTGTTTGCGGTCGTCAGCCGTCTGACTAGTCAGAAAGGTCTGGATTTAGTCCTGAAAGCACTGCCGGCGCTGCTGGATCAGGGCGGTCAACTGGCGCTGTTAGGGGCCGGTGATGTGGTGTTGCAGCAGGCGTTTCTGGCCGCGGCCGCCGACTACCCCGAACAGGTTGGCGTGCAGATTGGTTACCACGAGGCTTTCTCGCACCGGATCATCGGCGGGGCTGATGTGATTATGGTGCCTAGCCGTTTCGAGCCCTGCGGGCTGACCCAACTCTATGGGCTGAAATACGGCACGCTGCCGCTGGTCCGCCGTACAGGTGGGTTGGCGGATACGGTAGTGGACTGCGCGCTGGAGAACCTGGCCGACGGCAGCGCCAGCGGATTTGTCTTTGATGATTGTGACGCCGCCGCACTGGCTAACGCCATTCGGCGTGCCATGGTGCTGTGGAGCCGACCCAAGCATTGGCGTCACGTCCAGCGCCACGCCATGAGCGTGGATTTTGGCTGGCAGGTCGCGGCAAAAGAATATTTGTCGCTTTATTCCCGTCATATTTGACGCTGCCTCTGTGTTGGCTGCACTCACTTACCCGAATCACTTACCAGCGTAAGCTCATCGGGATAAGTTCCCTTGCCGCCTTGATGCAGCGCCAATTATTTTGGGTAGATCAACACCTATTGTAATGCCCTATGACTTTCAAGTTGCAGCTAGGCGGCCAGCTTACTCATCCCCAGGCGCTTACTTTAGTAAGTCACTGGGGTGACAAATCTGTCGGGAACAGATTTGAACGCGCGATCAGCGGCCCTGAAAGGGCAA
>NZ_JBQZFV010000023.1:0-34026 GCF_052691735.1 Serratia sp. NA_13 | reverse complement strand
ATTTTCGGCTGCTCACCACAAAGCAGGAAAAACCACGCTTTTTCCTGCTTTGTCAGCAATCTAAGCCCGACTTGACGGGCTTTTTTTTAGGCGTCCAGCTCGGCCAAGGCTTCGGGTAGCGTTGCGTAGAAATGCAGTTTCCCCTCAATCGGCTGTACCCGCGCGCGCGCCAGCGTTTTCAACGGCTGGAACGGTATATCGGTGATCGCCAATTGCTTGCCTGACGGCAGGGCTTCGATAAAGCGCTGCAGGGCATCCAGGCCACCGGCGTCCAGCACCGGTACCGCATCCCACTGCAAGACAATCACGTCATAACTTTCACTGCGCACCAGCAATTCGTTAAAAATGCGTTCGGCGGCGGCGAAGAATAATGGACCGTTCACCCGCAGCACCAGGCGGTCATTTTCGGCGCTCAGTTCGCTCAAGCGTGTCATGCGTGCAATGCGGCGCATAAACAGCAGCGAAGCCAGCACTATGCCTACGGTAATGGCAATCACCATATCAAACAGCACCGTCAGCGACAGGCACAGCAGCATCACCAGAATGTCGTCCTTCGGTGCCCGCCGCAGCAGATAAATCACCTTATGGGCCTCACTCATATTCCAGGCGACCATCAGCAGCAGCGACGCCATTGCTGCCAGCGGCAGCCAGGACAGCCAGGGTGCCAATACCAGCAGTGCCAATAATACCAGCAGCGCATGGATAATGGCAGATACCGGCGAAGTGGCCCCGGCGCGCACGTTGGCGGCGGAACGCGCAATGGCGGCGGTGGCGGTAATGCCGCCAAAGAACGGTGCGATAATATTGCCCGCCCCCTGGCCGATAAGTTCGGTATTGGAGTTATGCTTCTTGCCGGTCATGCCGTCCAACACCACGGCACACAGCAGGGATTCAATTGCGCCCAGCATGGCCATGGAGAACGCCGCCGGTAACAGGGCGGAAATAGTCTGCCAGCTCAGCGCCATCGGCTTGGCATCACCCGCCGGCAGATCCCACGGCAGCATCAACTGCGGCAAAATGGGTGGAATGCCCTGGCCCTGCGTGCCGTCGGCCAGCAGGTAACTGAAGCGGGAACCTATGGTTGCCACCGGGTGGTCAAACAGCGCCAGAATGCCCATCACCGCAGTGCCCGCCAGCAACGCCGGTAAATGCCCCGGTACTCTTAGGCCAAGTTTCGGCCAAAATATCAGGATCAACAAGGTCACTGCGCCGATCAGCGTATCGCCGATATCCAGCGTTGGCAGCGCCTGCAGCAAGGCGTAAACCTTGCCCACATAGTGTTCCGGCACCACCGCCAGTTGCAGACCGAAGAAGTCCTTCACCTGCATGGTGGCGATGGTAATGGCAATACCGGAGGTAAAGCCCAGCGTCACCGACAGGGGAATATATTCAATCAATCGACCGAAACGTGCCAACCCCATGAGCACCAAAAACAGCCCGGAAAGCAGGGTGGCGATCAACAGGCCAGAGAGGCCGAACTGCTGTGAAACCGGATACAAGATCACCACGAAGGCGGCGGTAGGCCCGGAAACGCTGTAGCGCGAGCCGCCGCTAATGGCGATCACAATCCCGGCGACCGCCGACGTGTACAACCCATATTGAGGAGGAACGCCGCTGGCAATCGCCAGTGCCATCGCCAATGGGATGGCGATAATGCCAACGGTGACGCCAGCGATGGCGTCTTTTAGCAGGCGTTGCAGGGAATAGGGGTCTCTCCAGCAGGCATCAATCAGTGCGCTGAATGGCCGAATGCCGTTAATTTCATGCGTTTTCATCTGGGGTGTAAACCAAGTCTATAAAAGAGAACGGAATGGCGGGCCGGTTGCGGTCCGTCTCGAATAGCTGACAGACACCATACGCCTGTTGTGGCGGTGATTCCTAGATATACATCAATATGCTGCGGAAAAATGAAAGTAGACTATTTCAAAACGGAAGTTAATATCAGATAGCAGGCTGGTCGCGGCTCTGACGACCAGCCTAAAGAGAATAGCAGGAGTTTTATCGCTTAATGTACTGCCGGCAGGGATAAGCCGAGAAAGTGGGCCAGGGTGCCGACCAGCAGATTATGATCTTCCAGCTGCGGCGAGCCGGAAATGCTGATGGTGCCGATGCAGCCGAGCCCGGCTAAATTAATCGGAAAGGCTCCGCCGTGCGTCGAGTAGTCACGCACACTCAGCCCATAGCGCTCTTCCAGCGTCGATTGACGTTGTTGCAGGCGCAGGCCGATAGCGTAAGAACTTTTGTGGAAGTGATTCACCACGTTGCGTTTACGCCGTACCCAGTCCGCAATATCAGGCGTGGTGCCGGGCATGGCATAATAAAACAGCGTCTGCCCCGCAAGCTGGATTTCGATGGCGATGGACAGGCGGCCGCGTTCTGCTGCGGATTTTAATGCCGATCCCAGTTCCCAGGCGGTATTATGGTCAAAGTGGCTGAAGGTCAACGTCGCTTCCTGTTTGGTCAGCGCTTGCAAATCATCATCGATATTCATAGTTGTCGCTCCTCTCTAGGTATCTAACAGACTATCCTGAAGCGGAAAGGTGGGATAGATACCTTGGAAATATCATAGAACTGCTAATCTATTATTAATCTGAGTAATATGTTCGATGCCGGAATGGATGAGACAGGGATTGGTGCTCAAAATTTATTGCTTAATCACCCTATAATTTCCGCGGAGCATTGCGAATATTTATGACTTACGTTGCGTCAATTCCCACGCTTTATAGCGACGCTTGCATCACCTACGCTACACTGTCAATCAGCTATTTTGCCCTCAGCAAAAATGCTCCTTTTTCATATCAATCCGAAAGATGGAAACGCCTGCTTTTTGGTCTGCTGGCCGGACTGGCGATACTGTTTCTCAATCAGGATAGGTTGGAATTGACCGATAACGTCCATTACAGCTTCGTGATGATCCCAATGATATTGGTGACTTTCTTTGGCGGTGCGCTCAGTGGAATGGCGTGCTATCTGATGTTATTGGCCGTGAGCGGTGGATTAACCGTCGATAACCTGTTTATCGGCTCGATCATTATTCCCTTGCTGTTGTCGCGGGTCTGGTTGAGAAAGTCGAACCGGGTGTTCTATCTGACCATAGCTCTGATTGCGTTATATCGCATCCTGGTGGTCTGGTTTTTGGTTGATATACGTATCTTGTGGTTGGATGCGTTGATGTATCAGGCCATTTCAGCCCTGTGCCTGGCGATTTGCTACCATGCGCTGAACTTCAAAGAGCGGCATATCCACGCCTATTTCTCAATGCGCGATAAGGCCACCACCGACAGTCTGACTCATCTTGGTAACCGTGCCAGCGTCGACTATCGCCTGATGTTGCAACATGCAGAGCGGCGTCCCTGCGGGTTGATGATCCTCGATCTGGATAATTTCAAGTGTATCAATGATACCTACGGCCATTTGGCAGGGGATTTGTTGCTGACCCAGATGGGGCAATTGTTGCAAAACAGCGTGCGCAGCGAAGATTTTGTTGGTCGCTATGGCGGTGAGGAGTTCATGGTGATTACTGCCAGCTATGATCCGAAGATTATCGGTGGGGTAGCGGAACGCATTCGTCGCAGCGTGGAGGCAACGATATTTTTTCTGGATGAAGGCCACGAAACACAGATCACCGTTTCTATCGGTGCCTCGCTGTATTTGCCCGGTATGGCGGTAGAGAAAGCGATAGAGGTGACGGACGAAGCCCTGTATGAGGCCAAACGTGGCGGGAAAAATCAGGTGGTCTGCAGCCGGCTGATGCTGTTTGCGCCGCTGGGGGCTGGCTTTCGGCAGCAGTAACCCCTTCTGACGAACTCAGAAGGGGTTACTGACTCAGGCTGCCAGCGTATGTTCGCGGAATGCGGTCAGGAGTTCTTCGGTAAACTTCAGACGTTTCTGGCGATCGGTCAGATCCAGCATAAACTTCAGTTTACTCGGCCCGTCCAGGCGATAGACCTGCGGATTGCTTTGCAACAACCCAATTAAATAGCCTGGGTCGACCTTGTTTTTTTCACCAAATTCAATGAATCCACCGCGTTCATTACTTTCGATGCGCTTGATGCCCAGTAACTGGGCATGTTGACGCAACGCCGCACTTTGCAGCAGGTTACGCGCCGGATCCGGCAGCAGGCCAAAGCGGTCAATCAGCTCCACCTTCAACTCTTCGAGTTCACCGTCGTTTTTCGCGCTGGCGATACGCTTATAGAACGACAGGCGAGTATTGACGTCTTGAATGTAATCATCCGGCAGCAGGGCCGGCATGCGCAGCTCCACTTCGGTTTGGTTGCTGGTGAGATCTTCCAGCGAAGGCTCGCGTCCGTTTTTAAGTGCGTCCACTGCGCTTTCCAACAGTTCCATATACAGCGAGAAGCCAACGGTGGTCATCTGGCCACTCTGGTCTTCACCGAGCAGTTCGCCTGCACCGCGGATCTCCAGATCGTGGGTGGCCAGGGCAAAGCCGGCACCCAGGTCTTCCAGTGATGCTATGGCTTCCAGGCGTTTATGGGCGTCGGTGCTCATGGCTTTAGGGGGCGGCGTCAGCAGATAGGCATAGGCCTGATGGTGCGAACGTCCGACGCGGCCACGTAGCTGGTGCAGCTGCGCCAGCCCAAAGCGATCGGCTCGCTCGATGATAATGGTATTGGCGCTGGGAATGTCGATGCCGGTTTCGATAATGGTTGTGCAGACCAGTACGTTAAAGCGCTGGTGGTGGAAGTCGTTCATCACCCGTTCCAGATCGCGTTCGCGCATTTGACCGTGGCCGATGGCAATACGCGCTTCCGGCACCAATTCCGCCAGTTTTGTTGCGGCTTTTTCAATGTTTTCAACGTCGTTATACAGGTAGTAAACCTGGCCGCCACGCAACACTTCACGCAGGATCGCCTCACGCACCACCAGGCTGTCGTACTCGCGGACAAAGGTTTTTACCGCCAGACGACGGGCCGGTGGGGTGGCAATAATCGACAGGTCGCGCATGCCGCTCATGGCCATATTCAGGGTGCGTGGGATCGGCGTCGCGGTCAGCGTCAGAATATCCACATCGGCACGCATTGCCTTGATGCGTTCTTTGTGGCGCACACCGAATCGGTGTTCTTCATCGACGATCAACAGCCCCAGATCTTTCCAGCGCAGATCGCTCTGCAGCAGTTTGTGGGTGCCAATGATGATATCCACTTTGCCATCGACGGCATCGTCCATTACCTGCTGCTGTTCCTTGGCACTGCGGAAGCGCGACATCATCTCAATGCGGATCGGCCAGGTGGCGAAGCGATCGCGGAAATTGTCGAAATGCTGCTGCGCCAGCAAGGTGGTTGGCACCAGTACCGCGACCTGTTTGCCGTTCTCCACCGCCAGGAAGGCGGCGCGCATCGCCACTTCGGTTTTGCCGAAGCCGACGTCCCCACACACCAGACGGTCCATGGCCAGTGGCTGGCACATGTCGCTCAGCACGGCGTTAATCGCCTGCTCCTGATCCGGGGTGGTCTCAAATGGGAAGGCCTGGCAGAACAGCTGATATTGTTCGCGGTCATGTTTAAAAGCGAAGCCGGTTTTTGCGGCGCGCTGGGCGTAAATATCCAGCAATTCTGCCGCCACGTCACGCACCCGCTCGGCGGCTTTTTGCCGTGCACGCGACCAGGCATCACCGCCCAGTTTGTGCAGCGGTGCGTTTTCGTCCGCACCGCCGGCATAACGGCTGATCAGATGCAGCGAAGAGACCGGCACGTAGAGTTTATCTTCACCGGCATAGGACAGGATCAGGTATTCGGCCTTGATGCCACCAGCTTCCAGCGTGGTCAGGCCAACGTAACGGCCAACGCCGTGTTCCAGATGTACCACCGGTTGGCCGGGGTGCAGCTCCGCCAGATTGCGGATCAGCACATCGGTATTGATGGTGCGACGGTTATCTTGCCGACGGCGACTGACGCGTTCACCGAGCAGATCGCTTTCGCAGATCAAGGCCCGGTTTCGCATGCCGTCGAGGAAACCGCGCTCGGAGGCGCCGACCATCATGTAGCGGCCCGCCGCCTCGGCCTGATCGAGATGCTGGATCAGCGAAGGACGGAGTTTGATGCGGCCGAGCAGATCCTGCAGCGTTTCGCGGCGTCCCTCGCTTTCGACCGAGAAAATAATGCTGCCGTCGAAGCTTTCAATAAAATGGCGCAGGCTGTCCAGTGGCGCTTTCTGCTGGGCTTGTACCGCCAGGTTCGGCAGTGCGCGGTAATCCAGATTGGTGTTACCGGCTTTGGCAGGCAGTTCTTCAGTTTTCAGCGCCATGCGCGGCCAGGCTTTCAGTTCACCAAACAGCGTATCAACCCGTAACCACAGGCTGTCAGGTGCCAACAATGGCCGCATCGGATCGACACGGCGGCTCTCATAACGTTGGTTGACGTCCTGCCAGAAGCGTTCGGCGGCGCTCTCCAGATTACCGGTATTGACGATCAACGTGTTGTCCGGCAGATAACTGAACAGCGTAGGCAGTGGCTGGCTGAAAAACAGCGGCTGCCAGTATTCGATACCGGCTGGCCAGGTGCCTTTGCTGACCTGCTGATAAATATGTTCGGCATCGCGGCGCACTTCAAACTGCTCACGCCACTGGCTGCGGAACAGCTCGATGGCATTTTTGTCGGTTGGAAATTCATGGGCCGGCAGCAGGTTGATGGCATCGACTTCGTTGAGCGTGCGCTGGTTGTCGACATCAAAGGTGCGCAGGCTGTCGATCTCGTCATCGAAGAAATCGATGCGATAAGGCTCTTCGCTACCCATAGGGAACAGATCAAGCAGTGCACCGCGGGTGGCGAACTCGCCATGTTCCATCACCTGATCAACGCTGCGGTAGCCGGCATGCTCCAGTTGGGCCCGCAGTTTGTCGCGCGACAGGCGCTGGCCTTTTTCCATTACCAGCGCGTGGCCGTGCAGGAATTCGTGCGGACAAACGCGCTGCATCAGGGTATTGACCGGCAGAATGATCATGCCGCGCACCATGGTCGGCAGATGGTACAGGCTCGACAGACGGGCGGAGATGATTTCCTGATGCGGCGAGAAGCTGTCGTAGGGCAGGGTTTCCCAGTCGGACAGCGTGGTGACCATTTGATCGGTAAATTGCTGAATTTCGTCGCGCAGACGCAGGGCATTTTGCATGTCCGGGGCAATTAGCATCACCGGCCCGTTGTGACGTTCGACAATCTCGGCGCATTCCACGGCACAGGCCGAGCCGGTCAGTTGCCCCAACTGGCGCAAATCGCCCGCGCGCTCAGGCAGGGAATAACGGGAGGAGGAAGAAGAAGCGGAACGGTTACGGTTATCGGAGATGCTCATGAAGGTATCTTTAATCAATGTGTTAAATTTCGCCCTGGCACAAATCACGCTGCGCCTTTACCCGGTAATACTAGCCCACTGGGCAGTAAACTGACATAGGTAAAAGCGCGATGCGGCGGACTATTGGCGCATGTTTAACCTTCTGATTGCATTATTCTTGCCCCGCCATGGCGAGATAATCAGCGATTTTATCGACGTCGACGTTGCCGCCGCTGACGATCACCCCGACCTTTTTACCGCGTAAATCGAGCAGCGAGTTCATCGCCGCTGCTGCAGCCAGGCAACCGGTCGGCTCGACCACCATTTTCATCCGCTCCATAAAGAAGCGCATTTGCCGACATAACTGCGGATCGCTGACCGTCAGGATATCCTCGACGAACTGCTGAATGATTGGGAAGGTCAACGCACCTACCTGTTGAGTTTGTGCGCCGTCGGCGATGGTTTTCGGGAGCGGGATTTGTACCGGCCGGCCAGTGCGAAATGCCTGCTGCACGTCGTTGCCTGCCTGTGGCTCCACGCCGAACACCCTGCAGCCCGGCGACCAGTGGTGCGCTGCGACCGCACTGCCGGCCAGCAAGCCGCCGCCGCCGGTGCAGACCAGCAACACATCCAAAGGGCCCACTTCCTCAATCAGTTCTTTGGTGGCCGTGCCCTGACCGGCGATCACCTGCGGGTAATCATAGGGGGGGATCATGGTCAGACTCTGTTCGGCCGCCAGCCGTTGAGCAATGGCTGCGCGATCTTCGCTGTGGCGCTGATAAATCACCACCTTGGCACCGTAACCGCGTGTTGCCGCCAATTTGGCCGCAGGGGCGTCGTGCGGCATCACTATGGTTACGTTAACTCCCAGTTCCCGCGCCGCCAACGCCATGGCCTGAGCGTGGTTGCCGGAGGAGAAGGCAATCACCCCAGCCTTGCGCTGCGCATCACTCAATTGAGCAATCGAGTTGTATGCTCCGCGGAACTTGAAGGCGCCGACGCGCTGGAAATTCTCGCATTTAAAGAAAAGTTGCGCGCCGATGAGGCGATCGGCTTGCTGCGAGGTCATAACCGGCGTGCGGATGGCATGTCCGGCCAGGATTTCTGCGGCGGTAGAGATATCGGCGGCGGTGATACAGTGGGGCGTTGAACTCATGGCGACCTCGCGCTGGTGAAAGGTTGATTGATTACCCGGAAATTTTAATTTACTCTTTGTAAAATTATTGTCAAATGGTTAAGTTAATGAGCGATATCAGGCAGGAAAATGCGCTGTTACTGCGCGAAGCGGAAAAAATTGTCCAGGCGCTGGGCGTGATGTTTGCCCCCTGTTGTGAAGTGGTGCTGCACGATCTGACCCAGCCGGAGAGTGCTATCGTTGCCATCGCCAATAATCTGTCTAACCGCAACATTGGTGACGCTGCCAGCGAAATGGGGCTGGAACGTATTGCCTCGCCGGATTTTCCTGACGTGGTGCAAAACTATGCCAATGCTTTCCCGGACGGCCGCCCGGCCAAGAGCACCTCAATAGGTCTGCGCAACAGTCAGGGCACTTTTGTGGCCGCGATTTGTCTTAATCTGGACGTCTCGATTTTCAACAGCGCCACCGCTATTTTGCAGCAGTTAACTGCGGTGGTGCAGAGCTCGTCGCAGCCGGTCGCCGAGGGTGTGCGATCGCTGTCGGACATCGCCTCGGTGATCAACAATTTTGCTGCTTCACATGCCACCGCTCCGCGCGCGCTCTCTTCCGAGCAACGTTTTCAGGCTCTCCAACTGTTAAAGCAGCAGGGTTATCTGCAACTGCGCGGCGCAGCCACTATGGCGGCGGAAGCCTTGGGTATTTCGCGGGTGTCGGTTTACAACCTGTTAAAGCGTGACGCCGGGTGACGTGCTGCCGTTAGCGCGATCGGCGGAATAAAAGGCGTCAGGGTGGTTCCCTAAACGGAGTATAGCCTTTATTATCCTTGATCACTTTTGCTTAAGCTACGGCAACAAAACGGATTTCATGTATCAACCTGTCGCGTTATTCATTGGCCTGCGTTACATGCGCGGGCGGGCTTCAGACCGCTTCGGGCGGTTTGTTTCCTGGCTTTCCACCATCGGCATTACGCTGGGGGTGATGGCGTTGGTTACCGTCTTGTCGGTGATGAACGGTTTTGAAAAGGATCTGGAGAACAATATCCTCGGCCTGATGCCGCAGGCGTTGATTACCAGCCCGCAGGGGTCAATCAACCCGCAACAAATCCCGGCATCGGCGGTGCAGGGCCTGCAGGGCGTCAGCCGCGTTGCGCCCTTGACTACCGGTGACGTGGTGCTGCAAAGCGCCCGCAGCGTAGCGGTAGGGGTGATGCTGGGGGTGAACCCGGACGAAACCGATCCGCTGACGCCGTTTCTGGTGAACGTCAAACAGCAACAGCTGCAGCCGGGCCAATACAATATCATCATCGGCGAACAGTTAGCCGGGCAACTGGGCGTTAAACGTGGCGATCCGCTGCGGGTGATGGTGCCGAGTGCCAGCCAGTTCACGCCCATGGGCCGTATTCCGATCCAGCGTCTGTTTACCGTGATTGGCACTTTCCACGCCAATAGTGAAGTAGACGGTACTCAGATGCTGGTCAATCAGCAGGATGCTTCGCGCCTGCTGCGCTACCCGGCCGGCAATATCACCGGTTGGCGCCTGTTCCTGCAGCAGCCACTGACGGTCGATACCCTCAGCCAACAGAAATTGCCGCAGGGTACCGAATGGAAAGACTGGCGCGAACGCAAGGGCGAGCTTTTCCAGGCGGTGCGCATGGAGAAGAACATGATGGGGCTGTTGCTTAGCCTGATCGTGGCGGTGGCAGCATTTAACATTATTACCTCCCTTGGCCTGCTGGTAATGGAAAAGCAGGGCGAAGTGGCTATTTTGCAGACCCAGGGCCTGACGCGTCGACAGGTGATGTCGGTGTTTATGGTACAGGGTGCCAGTGCCGGTATTATCGGTTCGCTGCTAGGCACGCTGCTCGGGGTGTTACTGGCCAGCAATCTTAATAACCTGATGCCGATCCTCGGCGCATTGATTGACGGAGCATCGCTGCCGGTGGCGGTTGATCCGCTGCAGGTGACGGTCATTGCCGTAGCGGCGATGGCGGTTTCCCTGTTGTCCACGCTTTACCCTTCATGGCGCGCCGCCGCCGTACAACCCGCTGAGGCTTTACGTTATGAGTAACCATCTTTTGTTGCAGTGCGACAACCTGTGCAAGACGTATCAGGAAGGCAACCTGCATACCGACGTACTGCGTAATGTCAGCTTTGCCATGCAGCCGGGCGAGATGATGGCGATTGTCGGCAGCTCGGGCTCCGGGAAAAGTACGCTGTTGCACCTGTTGGGCGGGCTGGATTCACCGACTTCCGGCGAGGTAGTCTACAAGGGCCAGTCGCTGAATTCGTTGTCCTCGGCGGCCAAGGCCGAACTGCGCAACCGCCAGCTTGGTTTTATCTACCAGTTCCATCACCTGTTGCCGGACTTTACCGCACTGGAAAACGCCGCCATGCCACTGTTGATTGGCGGCATGAAACCGGCGCAGGCACAGGAAAAAGCACTGGAAATGCTGACGGCTGTCGGGCTGGAAAAACGCAGCAAGCACCGGCCTTCAGAACTGTCCGGCGGTGAGCGTCAGCGCGTGGCGATTGCCCGTGCGCTGGTCAATAACCCGTCGCTGGTGTTAGCGGACGAACCTACCGGTAACCTCGATAAACGCACAGCCGACAGCATTTTCGATCTGCTCGGCGAATTGAATGTGCGCCAGGGCACTGCGTTTTTGGTGGTCACTCATGACTTGCAGTTGGCCAAGCGCCTCAGCCGCCAGTTGGAAATGGCTGACGGCCATCTGCAGGCCCAGTTAACCCTGTTGGGGGCTGAGTAATGGCAGGCGCGTCACTCTCCTTTCTGACGGCCCTGCGTTTCAGCCGCGGGCGCAAGCGCGGCGGCATGGTGTCACTGATTTCGGTGATTTCCACCATCGGTATTGCGCTGGGCGTGGCGGTGCTGATCGTCGGTCTGAGTGCCATGAACGGTTTTGAGCGCGAACTGAAAAACCGCATTCTGGCGGTGGTGCCGCACGGTGAAATCGAACCGGTGAAACAGCCGTTCAAAGATTGGTCGTCGATTCTGCAACGAGTGGAAAAGGTGCCCGGCATTGTGGCTGCCGCCCCCTATATCAACTTTACCGGCCTGATGGAAAATGGTGCGCAGCTGCGTGCGGTCGGCGTCAAAGGCGTTGACCCACAGCAGGAAATCCAGCTCAGTGCGCTGCCGAAATATGTGCAGGGCGATGCCTGGGCCAATTTCAAAAGCGGTGAGCAACAGGTGATCCTCGGTAAAGGTGTTGCCGATGCCCTTGGTGTCAAGCAGGGCAGTTATGTGACGGTGATGATCCCCAACAGCGATCCGCAAATGAAGCTGTTGCAGCCGAAACGTATTCGTCTGCACGTGACCGGAATTTTGCAGCTCAGCGGGCAGCTTGATCACAGCCTGGCGATGGTGCCGTTGGCCGATGCGCAGCAGTATCTGGATATGGGCGACAGCGTGACCGGCATTGCCATCAAGGTGAACGACGTGTTTGCCGCCAACAAACTGGTGCGTGATGCCGGCGAGGTCACCAACTCCTACGTTTACATCAAGAGCTGGATTGGCACCTACGGCTATATGTACCGCGATATCCAGATGATCCGCGCCATCATGTATCTGGCGATGGTGCTGGTGATCGGGGTTGCCTGCTTTAATATCGTTTCTACGCTGGTGATGGCGGTGAAGGACAAGAGCGGCGATATCGCCGTGCTGCGTACTCTGGGTGCCAAAGATGGGTTTATCCGCGCCATATTTATTTGGTATGGCCTGCTGGCCGGGCTGGTGGGCAGCGTCAGTGGCGTGGTGGTCGGGGTGATCGCCTCGCTGCAGCTGACCAATATCATCAAAGGGTTGGAAAAACTGATGGGGCACTCATTCCTGTCGGGAGATATTTACTTCATCGACTTCCTGCCTTCCGAGCTGCACTGGCTGGACGTGGTGATTGTATTGGTGACCGCGCTGGTACTCAGCCTCTTGGCTAGCTGGTATCCGGCCAGGCGCGCCAGCCGTATCGATCCGGCACGAGTGTTGAGCGGACAATAATCAAAATCAGGGGAGGCAGAGATGCCGCCCCATTTTTTTAGCCTGAGGGTGGGTTATGTACTACGGTTTCGATATGGGCGGCACCAAGATTGAGCTGGGCGTGTTCGACGCAGACCTGCAGCGCATTTGGCAAAAAAGGGTGCCGACGCCGCGTGAAGATTATCAGCAACTGCTGGCGACGTTGCGCGACCTGACCTTTGAAGCGGATGCGTTCTGCGGCCAGAAGGGCATGGTCGGCATCGGTATTCCGGGGCTGCCCAGCGATGACGACGGCACCGTGTTTACCGCCAACGTGCCGGCGGCGATGGGGCAGAAGTTGCCGCATGACCTGGCTGAACTGATTGGTCGTGAGGTGCGCATTGATAATGATGCCAACTGCTTTGCGCTGTCGGAAGCCTGGGACGAAGATTTCCGTCACTATCCAACGGTATTGGGCATTATTCTCGGCACCGGGGTTGGCGGTGGGTTGATCGTTGATGGCAAGGTGGTCTCCGGGCGCAATTATATCGCCGGTGAATTTGGCCACTTCCGGCTGCCGGTGGATGCGCTGGAGGTGCTGGGGCGTGATATACCTCGCGTCGCCTGCGGTTGCGGTCATCAGGGATGCATCGAAAATTACATTTCCGGCCGCGGTTTTGAGTGGATGTACGCCCACTTTTACCAGCAGCACTTGCCTGCGCAGCAGATCATTGCGCATTATCAGTCGGGTGAGCCTCAGGCCGTGGCTCACGTCGAACGTTTTATGGACGTGCTGGCGATATGTCTGGGTAATCTGCTGACCATCATCGATCCCCATCTGGTGGTGATTGGCGGTGGATTGTCGAACTTTGAAGCGATCTACCAGGAATTACCGCAGCGTTTGCCGGCACATCTGTTGCGCGTGGCCAAGTTGCCACGGATTGAAAAGGCGCGCTACGGCGACGCCGGTGGGGTGCGCGGAGCCGCGTTCCTCAATTTGGTCAACAGGGAAAAGTAAGGAGAGAGTTAATGCACACTCGCCATCGGCTGTGTCAGTTTCGCAAGAGTAAGCATGTGCTGCATCAGCGCTTTCGTTCGCGGATTTTTCATCGCGATACCATGGCGGCCGCCGAGCTGAAAAAGCCGTTTGTCGTGGTGTTGACCGGGGCCGGGATCTCGGCTGAGTCGGGTATTCGCACCTTTCGCGCTGCCGACGGGCTGTGGGAAGAGCACCGGGTGGAGGACGTTGCCACACCGGAAGGCTATCAGCGCGATCCGCAGCTGGTTCAGGCGTTTTACAATGAGCGTCGCCGCCAGTTGCAGTCGGCGGAGATTGCACCTAATGCCGCACACCGTGCCCTTGCCGATCTGGAAGCCTGGCTGGGAGATAACTTCCTGCTGGTGACGCAGAATATCGATAATCTGCACGAACGTGCCGGTAGTACCCGGGTGCTGCATATGCACGGCGAACTGCTGAAAGTGCGCTGTACCAGTTCCGGGCAGGTATTTGACTGGCCGGAAGATCTCAGCGTCGACGATCGCTGTCATTGCTGCCAGTTCCCGGCGCCGCTGCGGCCGCATATAGTGTGGTTCGGCGAAATGCCGCTGGGTATGGATGAAATCTATCAGGCACTGGCCAAGGCAGACTTTTTCGTAGCTATCGGCACCTCAGGCCACGTTTATCCAGCCGCCGGTTTTGTGCACGAGGCCCGGTTGGGCGGGGCGCATACCATGGAGCTGAATCTGGAACCCAGCCAGGTGGAGAGCCAGTTTGATGAAAAACACTATGGCCAGGCCAGTGCCGTGGTGCCGCGCTTTGTGCATAAATTTCTGGTCGGCAAGGTAGCACGAGCGGATCAGCCTTAAGTTTGACTCCAGGGGAAAGTATTTTCCTCTGGGGTTACACCCACCGCTCCACGAGCTGTCTATCCAGAAAATACCCACCTTCTTTCGTCATAATAGTGCCAACGGGGTGACGGTGAACTTCAAACAGGTCTTCAACCAGGCGGATCTGACTAAAACGGATCTGGCTATTCTCAACTGTATTCTCGATAACCCCGATGCCTGCATCGACGAGGGCATTCGTGCGCTTTCCGCCCGTTGTTATAGCTCGCCGTCAACGGTTGTGCGGTTGGCCAAAAAGTTGGGATTTCGCGGTTATCTGGAGCTGGTATATTTTATCAAATTCAACCTGACCATGGCACCGGCCTATCTGGCTGAAAAGTCGGCACCCGTGGCGGTTAGCGTGCAGCAGCAGGCGCAGTTCCTCGATCTGCTCGACGAGGGCAAAATTCTGATCCATGGTAGCGGTTTCTCGCAACTGGTGGCGCAGTACATGTACAACAAGTTTATGACTCTGGGCATCGACAGCTATCTGTCGCTGTGGCCGGACTTCGATATTCTCGATCGTGAAATGCGTTTTGGTTTCAATATGGTGATCGTGATTTCAAAATCTGGCAATAGTGGTTCGGCATTGAACTGGAGCGAGGCGGTGAAGCGTAACGATATCCGGCTGGCGGCGTTCTGTGGCGACGGTGACAGCCCGCTGGCGCAGCAGGCAGACATGAGTTTTATCTACGAAGATCGTCAAAAATATGACCACGATATCTATTACCCCAACCCGTTCTTTGGCCACTGTCTGCTGGGGTTTGAGAACCTGATCAAAGCCTGGTTTGAACGGCGCAGCCGCTGAGGCCGCGCCGCCGGGATTAACGCCAGTGTTCGGCGTACTGCCTATGGGCCTGCAGATACTCCTCTACCAGGGTTTTCGCCAGCGAGTAGGAATTCACTAGTGGGTGCACCATCAAAGCTTTGATGGCTTTTTTACGATTACCTTCCAGAATTGCCTCTACTGCCAGCCGTTCGTACTCCTTCACCTGAGCGATCAGGTTTTTTTGCGTATCGGGAATCTCGCGCATTTTTACCGGGTGAATACCCGCACTGCTCAGTTCACAGCTGATTTCAATCACGTCCTCAGGATGCAGGAAGTCCAGCGTGTCGTTGTTTTGCATTGATACCACCACGCGTTTTTGCTGGCCGCTGTTCACCGCTTCCAGAATATCGATCGCCACCCCGGCGTAGCCACCGCTGTCCGGCTGTTCGATAAACTGTTGCAGCGTCAGCATGGCGCGTTCTTTCACTTTGCCCTGGCTGGACTCGCGCTGCATATACGAGTTCTCGCGCGTCAGATAATGGCTGAAGTAGAGACTGAAGGCCTGGTCCAGTTGGTTCGGGATGTCCAGCTCGGCCAGATCTGCCAGCATCTGCCGGTTGATCTGCGCAATTTGCTCGCCGCGGGTTTCACCGGCGCTGACGATAGCAGCGATCGCTTGTTCGCGGTAGTAATAGTAATACAGATACTCGTTGAGCATCAGGTTATCGGAGAGTTCGACCAGCTCTGGTGAGAAGTATTTCATGCAGGTATTGCGGTACAGGCGTGGGTCTGCCAGCAGCCGTTCTGTTACCGCTTCACCGTTGACCCTGGCGTTGCGGAACCAGGACAGGTGGTTCAACCCGAAGCAGTCGATGCTCAATTCACTTTCGCGGCAACCCAACAGTTCGGCCAGTTCGCGGATAAACTCGCTGGGTGCGTCACAGATGCCATACACCTGGCGTTTAAAGCCTGACTTGATGATAGCTTCGGTCACCATGCCGGAAGGGTTGGTGAAGTTGAATAGCACTGCGCCTGGCGACGACAGCTGCTCTATCAATCGGCAGTAATCGATAATCGCCGGGATTGAACGCATTGCCATGGCGAAGCCGCCGGCACCAGTGGTTTCCTGCCCCAGAACCTGATGGTCGAGCGCGATGCGTTCATCATAAATACGGCCTTCTTCGCCGCCGATACGCAGGGTGGTGATGATATAGTCTGCGCCGCTCAGTGCCTGATGCGCATCGCTGGTCAGGCTGAAGGCGATATCGCTGCGAATGCGCTGGAATACTCCCTGAGCGATGGCACCGTATACGGCTAGTTTTTGTTGATCGGTGTCCATAAACACCACTTCAGTGACGCCGATACGGTGGGCGTTGTAGGCGATAGATTTGGCCAGGAACGGCGAACGCACGCCGCCGCCGCCCAGAACGGTTAATTTCATTTAATATCTCCCAAATTAATAAATGTCAGAGTGCTGCTAAATACTTCTCAACCTGGCTTTTGACCTTGCCAACGGTGACACCATAAATAACCTGAACCTCGCGTCGATTTTTTACCACGCCTTTGGCGCCGGTGCTTTTTAATGCGGGCTCGTCAATAAGCTGCATATCTTTTAATTCCACCCGCAACCGGGTAAAACAGTTGTCGACGGAAATAATGTTATCTTTGCCACCAAGCGCTCGAATAATGATCACACTCAATTCATTAGGCGTATTTTTACTGTTTTGATACTCCAGTTTAGAATAAAGTTTGACCCCGTCGTCATCCTCGCGGCCCGGCGTTTTCAAATTAAGCTTCAGCACCAGCGTTTTGAATACCAGGTAATAGACGGCGAACTGAATCAGGCCGATCACCACGTACAGCGGCCAGCGAGTGAGGGCCACCGGCAACGGCAGGTTATACACCAGGAACTCAATCAGGCCGCTGGCGCCCCAGGGCCGCACTTCGAACAGGTTACAGGCGACCTGCGACAGCGCAGTCAGCACCGCATGGATCACCCACAGCAGCGGTGAAATAAACAGGAAAGTGAACTCGATCGGTTCGGTGATGCCCACCAGAATCGAGGTGGCGATGGCCGGGATCAGGATCGCCTTGGCCAGCATTTTCTTTTCCGGTTTGGCGGTGTGATAAAAAGCCAGCGCTGCGCCTGACAGGCCGAAGATGGTCACCATACCCTGCTGCGAGAAACGCAGTGCTTCATTCATCAACGGTGAGATACTCGGGTCGCGCATATAGGCCAGGAAAATCGCCTGTGAGCCAGAAACGGTGTGGCCATCCTGCACGATCGAACCGCCGATGCTGGTGAGCTGGAACGGCGACCAGATAAAGTGGTGCAGCCCGGTGGGGATCAGGAATTTTTCGAAGAAACCGTAGACAAACACGCCGAGCGAACCGGAGCTTTTCATAAAGCCGGTCAGGGCGATCAGGCCGTGTGAAATGGCCGGCCACAGGTAGCTGAAGCCGACGGCGTAGAGCATAATCACCGGCGTCATGGCGATCAGCACCAGTTTGGAACCGCCGTAGACCGAGAACACGCCGTTCAGCTCCAGGTTGCAGAGTTTGTTGTGCACCCAGGCGATGGTGATGCCGAGGATCAGGCCGAGGAAAATGCCCATATCCACCACGGTAAAGCCCAGCAGCTCGGTTTGCCCGGTACCGTAATATTGCCCGTTAATTTTCTGCGCTATGTGGCCGCTCAATTGCAAATAGGAGGCGTTGGCACCGAGGAACATAATAAAGCACATTACGGCTACCAGCGCCGCTTCGCTTTTTTTATCCTTTGCCAGGCCATAGGTGATACCAATACAAAAAATGAGCCCGAGGTTGCCAAACAACGGCCAAAAGGTATCCCCGATCATTTTGCCAATATGAAATACGCCGGAGTTTTCATTCACCAGCGTGGCGTTGGTAAGAATAGAACTTAATGCCAGGATTAAACCAATAACCGGCAAAAAGAATATCGGCCCCATCATGGCTTTGGAAAAAAGCTGCAGCTTGCTTAAGATATTATCGATAATACCTTTCATGTCAGTTCCTTTTTTATATTTTAATGGACAACGACGTTGTTGATAAAGCTCCCTGGATGGCGAAAAAGAAAGGGGCAAACTCTGCCTTGGCTAAGTTATAGGAGGAAAAATTCGGTGATGCAATTAGCGGGCGGAAATAGGCACCGGTGGTCACTGGCTGACAACCGGTGCCAGTCGTGAAGAGAATCACACAACAGAAATTCTGGCTGGCGATAACTTCGGGTGTGGTGGTCTGGTCAATCTGAGATATCATCACAAGGTTTAATGATTTCCGTTAGATCTGGCTAAAAATGACCTGTCGCAATATTTGATCCTGATCGGTTCCGCATAATGAAACGCGATATTCTGAGGGCGGATACCATGGATAAACTACTAGATCGTTTTTTTAACTACGTCTCATTCGACACGCAATCCAAAGCGAACGCCAAACATGTGCCGAGTACCGACGGGCAAATGAAGCTGGCGCGCGCGTTGCAGCACGAAATGATTGAACTGGGGTTTGAACGGGTGTCGCTCAGCGAGCACGGCTGCGTGATGGGCACTTTACCGGGCAACGTTGCCTGGTCCGTACCGGCCATCGGGTTTATTTCTCACCTGGATACCTCACCGGATTTTACCGGCAAACACGTTAACCCGCAGATCGTCGAAAGTTACCGCGGCGGCGATATTGCATTGGGCATTGGCGATGAGGTGTTATCTCCGGTGATGTTCCCGATCCTGCACCAGATGCTGGGGCAGACGTTGATCACCACCGACGGCAAAACGCTGCTCGGTGCCGATGACAAGGCCGGCATTGCCGAAATTCTGACCGCCATGGTGCGTTTGCAGCAACGCAATATCCCTCACGGTGATATTCGCGTGGCCTTTACCCCGGACGAAGAAGTGGGCAAGGGCGCACGGTTTTTTGACGTTGCACAATTCGACGCCGAGTGGGCCTATACCGTTGATGGTGGTGGTGTGGGTGAGCTGGAATGCGAGAACTTTAATGCGGCGTCGGTGACGGTGAAAATTGTCGGCAACAATGTTCACCCTGGGAGTGCTAAAGGGGTGATGGTGAATGCTCTGTCATTGGCAACCCGAGTTCAGCAGACGTTACCAGCGGATGAAACCCCGGAAACCACCAGCGGCTACCAGGGGTTCTACCACCTCAGCAGCTTTAAGGGGAGCGTTGAACGTGCAGAAATGCAGTATATCCTGCGTGATTTTGAGCGTGAGGGTTTTGAGGCACGTAAACGCCGGATGATAGAGGTCGCGCAACAGGTGGGCAAAGGTCTGCCGCGTGATTGCTATATCGAAGTGACGATCGAAGACAGCTATTACAACATGCGCGAACAGGTGGCAGAGCATCCCCATGTGATTGCACTGGCACAGCAGGCAATGCGTGATTGTGATATCGAACCGGTTATGAAACCGATTCGCGGCGGTACCGACGGCGCTCAGCTGTCGTTTCGCGGTTTACCTTGTCCAAATCTGTTCACCGGTGGTTATAACTACCACTGCAAGCATGAGTTTGTGTCGCTGGAAGGGATGGAACAGGCGGTTTCGGTTATTATGCGCATCGCCGCGCTGACCGCAGAGCGCGCCAAATAACCTCGATGACATTTAGTATAATTGCTTGCCGCAACAATGATTTGCTCCTAGTGTAGGATATATTTCCAGCACAAGGAGCCGTATCATGAGCAGTACCGAGCACCGTATCGATCGCCAGTGTCTTGAGCAGTTTGTGCAGGCCATTTGGCGCCATGCCGGCAGTAGTGAGCGAGAGGCCGGGCTAGTGGCCGAACATCTGGTTCAGGCCAATCTGGCCGGACACGACTCCCACGGCGTCGGCATGATCCCGAGCTATATGGCATCGTTGGCGCAGGGGCATTTACAGCTTAATGTTCACGCCCAGGTCGTGCGCGACGCCGGTGCGGTCCTGACGATTGACGGTGGTCAGGGTTTCGGTCAGGTGGTCGCCAGTGAGGCGATGGATAAAGGCATCGAACGAGCCAGGCAACTGGGGCTGGCGGCGGTGGCATTAAACAATTCGCATCACATCGGCCGCATTGGCCACTGGGCTGAACAGTGTGCTCGCGCCGGTTTTATCTCCATTCACTTCGTCAATGTCGTGGGCGACCCTATGGTGGCACCCTTTGGCGGCAGCGATCGTCGCTTTGGTACCAACCCCTTCTGCGTTATTTTCCCGCGCACCGGTAAAAAGCCGCTGCTGCTGGATTTCGCCACCAGTGGCATTGCTTTTGGAAAAACCCGCGTCGCCTACAACAAAGGTCTGAGCGTTGCACCGGGCTATCTGATTGACCAGCATGGACAACCGACTCTCGAACCCAAGGTGATGCACGAGCAGCCGTTTGGTTCGTTGCTGCCCTTTGGTGCACATAAAGGTTATGCGCTGGCCGCCCTGTGCGAGATCCTCGGCGGCGCACTGTCGGGCGGGCGAACGACCCACAGTGCTACGCTGAAATCCAACAGCGACGCCATCTTCAACTGCATGACCACCATTATCCTCAACCCTGCGGCCTTTGCGGCACCTGAGATGCAAAGTGAGGCTGAGGCGTTTATTGACTGGGTGAAAGCCTCACCGCCAAGTGACGGACGGCCGATTGAGGTGCCGGGGGAGTGGGAAGAAGCGAATCGCGAGCAACGCTTGCAGCAGGGGATCCCGATTGATACCAATACCTGGCAGCAGATCTGTGTGGCAGCCAAACAGGCGGGCATGCCGGACGACGAACTGGACGGTTACCAGACCAGGGCGCTGCGAGTATAAAAAAAGCCACTCGCCTGGGGGCGGGTGGCTTTATTAGAAGCGCATCAGCTTCAGTCTTTAAAATACCAGTAGCCGTTATTGATCAGTGCGGTCAGCAGCGCCAGGAACGACGGATCGTCCACCGCGTCACCCAACTGGCTAGCATTAACGCTGAAGTTCTGGCACATGGCATCGACAGCCTGCAGATGCTCGGTATCCATCAGTTCGCCGTTCACAAAGCACTGGTCACCAACGCGCAGTACGCGCAGGCCACCCAGACGTTGTAATGGCTCGCCCTGCTGGAGCAGTTCGTAGATTTCGCCGGCCTGGTAAGGCGGCTCCGGCGGCGCGGCATCCAGCTCGTGGCGGGTCTGGGAGATAAACTCGCCGAACCATTGTTGGAAGTGTTCCGGTTGCTCAACCAGATCCAGCATCATTTGGCGCAGAGCGTCGACTTCCTGCGGTAGCACTTGCGCCGGATGTTCACGCAACTGAATGTCCGGATCGCTGTAACGTTTGCTGCCCAGTTCGCGTGCCAGTACGTGGTCGGCAAAGCCGCTGATCAGTTCACGCCCGTTCGGTGCCCGGAAGCCCACCGAGTAATTCAGCGCGTTTTCCAGCGCGTAGCCTTCATGTGGGAAGCCTGGCGGAATATACAGAATATCGCCCGGTTCCATTTCTTCATCGATAATGGCGTCGAAAGGTTCAACCTGCAGCAGGTCCGGGTGTGGGCAGTGCTGTTTCATCGGCACTTTTTCGCCTACGCGCCAGCGACGGCGGCCGGTACCCTGAATGATAAACACGTCATACTGATCGAAATGTGGGCCAACGCCGCCGCCCGGCACCGAGAACGAAATCATCAGATCGTCCATCCGCCAGTCCGGCAGTTGACGGAACGGGCGCATCAGCGCGCTGGAAGGCTCATGCCAGTGATCGACTGCCTGCACCAGCAGCGACCAGTTGTTCTCGCTCAGGTGGTCAAAACTCTCAAATGGGCCGTGAGCAACCTGCCAGCGGCCGTCCTGGTGGCTAACCAAACGGCTGTCCACTTCGTTTTCCATCGCCAGCCCAGCCAGCTCATCCGGGGAGATCGGATCGATAAAGTTTTTGAAGCCACGCTTCAGAATCACCGGACGCTTTTGCCAATAGCGTTGCAAAAAATCGTTCCAGTCCAGATCTAATTGATAATCCATGTTCTATTCCAGGATAGAGGAGTGAGCCTGAGTGCGATTATAACGGAAGTTTGGCCCCGTGGATCGGGGCCTGAGCAACAGAATTTACTCGTTATGGTGGGAGTCGTGCTGGCGAGCGAAAGTGACCTGCATACGTGCACCGCCCAGCGGACTGTCACTGATGGTAATGGAACCGTCGTACTGCTCGATAATCTCTGCCGCTACCGATAATCCCAAACCCTGACCGGGGCGCAATGTATCTACCCGCTGGCCGCGCTGGAAGATCAACTCGCGTTTGCTTTCCGGAATGCCAGGGCCGTCATCATCGATGACGATGGTGAGAAATTTATCGGAGTGGAGGGAGGTGATTTCAACGAATTCCAGGCAGTACTTACAGGCATTTTCCAGTACGTTACCCATCACTTCCATAAAGTCGTTTTTTTCGCCCATAAAGGTCACTTCCGGCGAGATATCCAGCGTGATCACCACGCCTTTGCGCTGATATACCTTGTTCAGTGCCACCGTCAGGCTGTCCAGCAGGGCCGGTACCGAATGGATCTCGCGAGTCAGCACCGTTTGCCCGGAGTTGATGCTGGCGCGGTGCAGGTAGTAGCCGATTTGCTGCGAGATACGGCTGATCTGGTCCAGCATGATCGGCTCGGCTTCCTCGATGGTGGTTTGCTTACCGGTGCGCAGTGAGCGCAATGTGGTTTGCAGTACCGCCAACGGGGTTTTCAGACTGTGGGTCAGATCGGAAAGTGTGGTGCGGTATTTGGTATAGCGCTGGCGTTCGTTGCGAACCAGAATATTCAAGTTGCGTACCAGCCCGCGGAGTTCGCTGGGGGGATTCTCGTCGAGCTGTTCCCGTTCACCGTTTTCCAGCTCGCCGACTTGATTCACCAACGCCTGGATCGGTCGCAGGCTCCAATAGGCCGCCAGCCACAGCAGGGGTACCACCAACAGCAGGTTGGCCAGCAACACATAGCTGAACCATTCCCAGACTACATCTGAACGCTGAAGTTCTTGCGGGATAGTGTCGACCACCACGATGCGTAGCGCTGGCAATCTTGCGGTCGCCGCATAGGTATTGACCGCCACGGAGTGGGTCAGCGCATTCTGGTCGTTGTCGTCATAGTCTTTGAGCTGATCCTGCGCCTTGGGGTTGTTACCCAGGACTTCGCTACTGATACGGGTATCGGTATCAATTTCGTAGAAACCGGACTCTTCCAGCCATTCTTTGTTGATCCGTTTTTCCAGTTCAGGTACCTGACGCTGGCTCCACAGCAGCTTGCCCTTAGCGTCGTAAATAAACACCAGAGTAGGGAAGTTGAGATCGATATCGGGCGGAATGGCGATGGTGAGCTTGTTGTCTTTCCATTGGGCCAGGCTGAAGAACAGATTGCTTTCACCGCGCAGCAGGCGGAAGGCGGTCTTGTCGAAGCTGACGATATAGCCCACTACCGCAACCAGGCCATAGGATAGCGACAGCGCCAGGATTACCCCGGCGGTAGCCATCAAAAAGCGAGCCCGTAGGGAAAAAGGCTTTTTATTTTTGTTGAACATCATGTTCACTTTGCATCAAAACGATAGCCCTGGCCACGAACCGTGGTGATCACTTCCTGTGGATATTCGGCCTGCACCTTTTTACGCAAACGCCCCATCAGTACGTCGATGGTGTGGCTTTCGCGCAGTTCGGCATCCGGATACAGCTGCAACATCAGCGAGTCTTTACTGACCACTTTACCGGCGTTGCGGATTAAGGTTTCGATGATGGTGTATTCAAACGCGGTTAGTTTGATTTGCTGTTCGTTGACGCTCAGTTCACGGCGTGAAAGGTCGATCTGGAACGGCGGCAAGACGATCACCTGGGAAGCCAGGCCGCTGTTACGGCGCATTAATGCCTGCATACGGGCAATCACTTCTTCCAAATGAAACGGCTTGGTGACGTAGTCATCGGCACCGGCTTCAAGCACAGCCACCTTGTCTTGCCAGCTTTCACGGGCGGTCAGCACAAGGATCGGTAATTTCATTTGGTGGGCGCGCCAGCGGCGGATCAGGCTCAGGCCGTCTTCACCCGGCAGGCCGAGATCGACAATCGCGATGTCCGGCGCGTGCTCCTGCAGGAAGTAATCGGCTTCCTTGGCATCTTCTGCCGCATCAACCTGGTGGCCCATTTCACGCATCTGTACGGAGAGGTGGTGGCGCAATAAACCATTATCTTCAACAACCAGTACTCGCATGGCGGACTCCTGTAGATCTGCGGGTGAACATCCTGTCACCCACGCTGTAAAGGTAACACGCTCGGCAGCGTGTGAGGGATAGCGTGCAATAACCTTGGCCATCGGATCGTGATATTGACGTTATGGTAGGTATAACCGGCATTTCCCGCAAGGGACGCAGAGCCTTGGCAGGAAATAAGCGCTATCGATTTTTGGTGCGCGGCCATTATCGACAACGTCCAATAAACGTTGGATAAACAATTCCCATGAGAAGTTAAACCAAACTTAAACGAGAGGATATGTGAGAAAAAGACAGGAGCCCAATCGGCTGGGCTCCTGGCCGGTTTTAAGGATGATCTGGTTTGGTGAGGCTGTTTTTGCGTATTTACTGCACCTGAGCGGCGGTGACCGCCGGTGCATCAGTTATCCAGATAGGTCTGAGCACCCGGTTGACTGACGTTGCTGTTTAGCAAAATTTTGACCGATCCCCTATTCTGCAGCAGCGGATTTACCTGCAGTGCTGCAGACCTTTTCGAACTTGTCGAAGTAGGGTTCCAGCTCCTGATAGCTCAGCGGGTAGTCCTGCAGCGTCATGTCTTCTGGGATCCACTTGGCAGCGTATTTTTCATTTAGGGTGGTGTGCAGCCTCACCTCGGATGGCAAAGCGTGCATTGGTTTAGGGTTGGCGCTCTGAATGAAATAATGCATGATCTTTTTCAAAACATTTTGTTCACAACCAGATTGATATAGCTCAATTAACCAACATCTCCAGCGCTGGTTTATCCTCCAGCGGTATGGAAGATCTCTGAGTCGGAATAGCATGAAACACAGCGGTGACAGCCAGCAGGGCGTTTCGCCAGATGCGATACAGGCAAGCTTTATTCAGCATTTACGACAAGGAATGACGCGTAAGGCTGCGCTGCATCTGACAATCAAACAGCAGGTAACGACGGGCGAACTGAGCTACCTGGCAAAGCTGCCGCCCAGCCGGGTTCTGGCGGCTCGATTGGGGGTTTCACGCGATACCGTCGAACAGACCTATGCCCAACTGGAAGCGGAGGGCTATATTGCCCGTGCCGTGGGGCGCGGTAGCTTTGTCAGCTACCAGCAAGACACCCTGATCGGTCGTGAACTGCTGGCCACTGACAACCCTGACCAGGCCCTGTTGGTGGAGCGTGAGCTGAGTGCGCATGGTCGCTCCTTGCTGATTGCCGCTCATGCTCCGCATACCCGCCGCAACGGCTCGTTGACCCCCTCACTGCCCGATTTGCGTCTGTTCCCCATCGATAGCTGGTTGCAACTGGAAAAGCAGGCGGTGCGACAGGGGGCGGAGCGCCTGTTGGGTTATGCCGATCCTCAGGGGCTGGTGGAGTTGAGAGAGGAAATCATCGAGTATCTGCGGCGTGAAAGAGGGGTTAAAGCCGGCACGGAACAGGTGATTGTGGTGACCAGTTCCCAGCAGGCGCTCTCGCTATGTACTCAGGTGCTGTTTAATCCCGGCGACCGGGTGTTTGTGGAAGAACCGGGTTACCAGGGCGCGAAAAAACTGGTTCAGTCTGCGGGATTAATCGCCCAGCCGATTGAGGTGGATCCCTGTGGCATGGATATTGATGCGTTAATAAATACCGAAGAGGGCGGACGGGGCGTTTATATTACACCGTCCCACCATTATCCGCTGGGATACTCACTCAGTATTGAACGAAGATTAAAACTGTTGGCATGGGCGCAGCGTGAAAAGGCCTGGATCCTCGAAGATGATTACGATTCCGAATTCAATTATAACGGCCTGACTACCGCTGCGTTGCAGGGGCTGGATCAACATCAACGAACCTTATATATCGGTACCTTTAGCAAGACCCTGTTCCCAGGATTACGCATTGGTTTTCTGATTGTTCCACCGCAGCTAATTAAACCCATGGTGGCCGCCAAACAATTCCAGGATGGATATACTTCGGCCCTGCCGCAAATGACGTTATTTAAATTTATCAATGAAGATTTCTATGCCGAACATTTAAGGAATATGCGCAAGATATATCAGGCCCGGCTGGAGATTTTGCATGCGGCGGTGCATCAGTACCTTGCCGCCTGGACTCAACCACGGTTACCGCAGGGCGGGCTGCAATTGGTTTGCCCGTTGCAGGACGCGGCTACCGAGCGGTGGTTGATTCAGGCCGCCGCTGCGCAGGACATGAGGGTCTACGGTTTGATTGATTTTTATACTCACACCCCAAGTGAAGGGGCGTTGGTATTTGGCTTTGCTGCCTATGCCCCCGACGAGATTGTAAATTTTATCAAAAAGTTATCATGCATTTTTGATTCGTTACCTGTACCGGGCTAAAAGCAGTCAGGTCGCTAAAATTGGTCTGCTCGTTGTTATTAATTGGTCTGTTTTCAGGCTGCGTTGGCCGGTGTACCCTGTTGGAATTACGTTACTTTTCTTGGAAAAACCCGTGAGGCACCATGCATCCAGTAAACCCTGAAGTAGTAGTACGCAGAATACAAAACGATGATAAATCACAATGGTTGGATCTTTGGCAGGGATATCTTCATTTTTATCGTGCGGATATTTCGGCAGAGGTTACCGATCATACCTTCGAACGTCTATGTGTAGAGTCGCAGGTTTATGGTCTGGTGGCGGAAGATAAAGGCGGCAAGCTGTTGGGATTGATGAACCTGATATTCCACCCTTCAACCTGGAGTTCTGTTGGCTATTGTTATATTGAAGATCTCTATGTTTCACCCGCGGCACGCGGCAAGAAAGTGTCTGAAAAATTATTTGATCAGGCCTATCGCTTGGCGAATGAAAAAGGCAGTGAGCGGGTTTATTGGGCGACGCAGGAATATAATGCTCCGGCCCGTTCGCTGTACGATAAAATAGGTAAAAGAACTTCGTTTATTATTTACCAACGTTAACGGCAGGTTGCGGAGACTTTATGGTGCTCAATCAATTCGGCCAGCCGGTGGGTGAGCCATTAGCCGATTGGCAGGCGGCGAAGCGGCCCGGTGGCGAGACGCTTGACGGGCGCTTTTGTCGCCTGGAATCGCTTGAGCCTCAGCGCGATCATGCCGCGTTGTTCAGGGCTTTCCAGCAGGCACCCGATGGCCGCGACTGGACCTATTTATCGATAGAACGGCCGGAGAATCTTGCTGCCATGCTGCAGCATCTGACAACCTTGCAGGCGAACCCCACGTTGGTGAACCTGACGGTGTTTGACCGCGCAAGCCAGAGTCCGGTCGGGACGGTTGCCTACATGCGTATCGACGAAGGTAACGGCGTGGCAGAGATTGGCCATGTCAGTTGGTCACCCGTGATGAAGCAGTGCTCGAGCGCCACCGAAGCGATTTATCTGATGCTGCGGCACCTGTTTGAGGACTTGGGTTATCGCCGCTGTGAATGGAAGTGCGACAGTCATAACGCGCCCTCCAAACGGGCGGCGGCGAGATTCGGCTTCAACCATGAGGGCACTTTCAGGTATGCGCTGATCACCAAGGGCCGCAGTCGTGATACCGACTGGTTTGCCATCACCGCTGACCGCTGGCCGACAATCAGGGTCGGGTTTGAGCAATGGCTGAACGCCGACAACTTTGACCAACAAGGGCGGCAGAAAAAACGGCTGCAGGATTTAATGGGATAAAAAAGGCGGCCAAATGGCCTAATGCTTGTCAGTTAAGAGAATGAGGCCCGATAATTCGGGCCTTAGCAGGAGAGATACCAGGTTGTAAGCCCGATTCTTTCGTTTTCCTCTAAGCATAAATATGAATTTTTATTCATACAATATGCTTAACTGATTGGTATTAGGCCAAATGGCCGTCTTGCTGTTTTTACTGTAGGGCGATTACTTCAATTCATCGACCATGGTCGCCGCGCGGCCAATGTAATTAGCCGGGGTCATGGCTTTCAGACGCGTTTTCTCTTCTTCCGGCAGTGCCAGGCTATCGATAAACGTCTGCATACCGGCAGCATCCACACGCTTGCCGCGAGTCAGCTCTTTCAGCTTCTCGTACGGCTTTTCGATGCCATAACGGCGCATGACGGTCTGGATTGGCTCGGCCAACACTTCCCAGTTGTGATCCAGTTCATCCAGCAGGTGTGTCTGGTTCACTTCCAGCTTGCTGATGCCTTTCATGGTCGCCTGGTAGGCGATCAGCGCATAACCCAGGCCAACGCCCAGATTACGCAGCACGGTGGAGTCTGTCAGGTCGCGCTGCCAGCGGGACACCGGCAGTTTGCTGGCCAGATGGCCCAGTACCGCGTTTGACAGACCCAGGTTGCCTTCGGAGTTTTCGAAGTCGATTGGGTTAACCTTGTGCGGCATGGTAGAAGAACCGATTTCACCGGCGATGGTTTTCTGCTTGAAGTGATTCAGGGCGATATAACCCCAGATATCACGGTCGAAGTCGATCAGGATGGTGTTGAAACGCGTTACGCAGTCAAACAGCTCGGCGATATAGTCGTGCGGTTCGATCTGAGTGGTGTACGGGTTCCAGATAATGCCCAGCGAGGTAACAAACTCTTCGCTGAACAGATGCCAGTCCACTTCAGGGTAAGCGACGATGTGGGCGTTATAGTTGCCGACCGCGCCGTTGATTTTGCCCATGATTTCCACGCGCTCAAGCTGACGGAACTGACGCTCCATGCGGTAGGCGACGTTGGCAAATTCTTTACCGACGGTGGACGGGGTGGCCGGTTGGCCATGGGTACGAGACAGCAGCGGAATATCGCGGTATTCCAGCGCCAGGCCCTTGATCGAATCGATGATTTTACGCCAGTACGGCAGCACCACATCCTGACGTGCCGTTTGCAGCATCAGCGCGTGCGACAGGTTGTTGATGTCTTCGGAGGTACAGGCAAAGTGGATAAACTCGGATACCGCCTGCAGGGCAGGGACCGTTTCCACTTTTTCCTTCAGGAAATACTCAACCGCTTTCACGTCGTGGTTGGTAGTGCGTTCGATAGTCTTGATGCGTTGCGCGTCTTCTTCACTGAACTCTGCGACGATCTTATCGAGGAAAGCGTTTGCGTCGGCGTCAAAAGCCGGAACTTCCTTGATTTCTGCGCAGGCGGCCAGTTTTTGCAGCCAACGTACTTCAACCTGCACACGGAATTTCAGCAGACCGTACTCGCTGAAAATGGTGCGCAGTGCGCTGACTTTATCACCGTAGCGTCCATCAACGGGGGAAACGGCGGTCAGTGAGGATAATTCCATCGGTAGCAACTCCTGGGATCTATTAACAATGAGCAACGATATTTTGCGCCTGTTTGAACAGACGATTACGGGAAAACATTAACTGCAGGCGGCTACCGCCAACCTGTTGCCACAGCACAGCGGCACGGATGCCTGCCAGCAGTGCGGCGCGAACCTTGGCCTGCACCTGCGGGTTTTGCAGGATAGCCGGTGAACCTGTCACCTGAATGCGTGGCCCGAGTGGGCTGACGACGTCGACATAGATGCCGGCCAGCGCGCTGATAATGGTGTCTGATTCCAGATCAAAATGTGCCAGTTGACGTTCAAGCTGGCCGAGACGTTCGCCAAGCTGGTTCATCGCCTGTTTGTTGGCGTTGAGTTTACGCTCCAGCACCATCAGGCTGATGGTGTAGCGGGTCAGTTCTGCAGCCAGGCCTTTATTGTTGGCATTGAGCACGCCCATCAGCGTCTCAAGGCCCATTTTCAAATTGCGTTCTTCACCGCCGAACACCGCCAGCGTGGAAGGAGGATCCATCTGCAGCAGGCTGCTCAGCGAGGTATGAAATGCCTCGCGCTCGCATTGGCCTTCGTGCGCCAACTGCTGGACCAGACGCGCAGTCTGGCTGATCCCGGCCATCGCCAGCGTAATGTCATAATAGTTCTTCGCCACGATTACTCCTGTAAACGCTGTTCGATAATGCCGCCGCCGAGGCAGATTTCATCCAGGTAGAACACGGCTGACTGACCTGGGGTGACGGCGGCGACCGGCTCGTCGAAACGCACTTCAATGCGTTGTTCGTCAAGCGGGGTGACGGTGCAGGGAATATCCTGCTGGCGATAACGGGTTTTCACCGTACAGCGGAACGGCCCACTCAGCGGCAGGCGATCGACCCAATGCAGTTGCTGCGCGATCAGCCCGACGGACATCAGGCGCGGATGCTCATGCCCCTGCGCGACCACCAGCACGTTGTTGGCGACGTCTTTGTCCACCACGTACCATGGATCTTCGCTGCTGTCTTTCATGCCGCCGATACCCAGCCCTTTGCGCTGGCCCAGGGTGTGGTACATCAGACCCTGGTGTTCACCGACGGTTTGGCCGTCGACGCTAACAATCGGGCCGGGTTGTGCTGGCAGATAACGGCCGAGGAAGTCGCGGAATTTGCGTTCGCCGATAAAGCAGATACCGGTGGAGTCTTTTTTCTTGGCGGTCACCAGTTCAAGCTGTTCAGCGATGCGGCGCACCTCTGGTTTTTCCAGTTCACCGACAGGGAACAGGCTTTGTGCGACCTGCTCGTGGCTCAGGGTGTAGAGGAAATAGCTCTGGTCTTTGTTGCCGTCGACACCGCGCAGCAGACGGCTTTTGCCGTCAACGTCCTGGCGACGCACGTAGTGGCCGGTGGCGATAAAATCTGCCCCCAGATCTTCTGCGGCGAATTCCAGGAAGGCTTTGAATTTGATTTCTTTATTGCACAGGATGTCCGGGTTCGGCGTGCGGCCGGCCTTGTACTCTTCCAGGAACAGTTCAAACACGTTGTCCCAGTACTCTGCCGCGAAATTCACCGTGTGCAGTTCGATGCCGAGTTTGTCGCATACCGCTTGTGCATCGGCCAGATCGGTCGCTGCGGAGCAGTACTCTTCATCGTCGTCTTCTTCCCAATTCTTCATAAACAGCCCAGCGACCTGATAGCCCTGTTGCTGTAACAGATAGGCAGTAACGGAAGAGTCGACGCCGCCGGACATACCGACGATTACTTTTTTCTGGCTGTTGTCTGACATGGGGATCTCGCGAACTTGAACACTAACCGTGCTGATAAAAAACAAGCGCAGGATTTTACCACGTTGCCTTCGTCGGCGCACGGCACTTATTCACCTCAGAACGGCCAGTTATAGCTGCTGACCAGCGACAGCGGGTAGCGTTCCGGCTGCTGATAACAACGAATGCTTTCGGCGACCAGAGCGGAGCGCAGGTTGGGCGCCTGCAAAATCTCTTCGGCGCTCAGCCACAAACAACGGTCGATGTCACTGTCGTGCGGCTCGGTCGGCAATTGCTGCTCCAGCTCAATGACAAAGCAAAAGCGCAGGAACGGCGTGTTGTCCGGTGCGATCCACTGGTGCAGCTTGAGGAACGACTGCGGCGTGGCGCGAATGCCGGTTTCTTCCCACAGCTCGCGTTCTGCGGCTTGTACCAGCGTTTCATCGGACTCGAGATGGCCGGCCGGCTGGTTCCAGAGTGCCTTGCTGTTAATGGTCTCTTCGACGATTAAAAACTTGCCGGCGGCGTGAACTACGCAGGCAACGGTTACGTGCGGTTTAAACATGGAGGCCCCTTACAGCGAAGGATTGACGGGCGGACTAAAGTGAATCAAGGCATTTCCATTCACCGGGTTGCAGTTCCCCCAATGACATATTACCCATACTGTAGCGAATCAGTCGCAGGGTAGGGAAGCCGATATGTGCAGTCATGCGACGTACCTGGCGGTTTCTTCCCTCATACAGAGTGACTTTCAGCCAGGCCGTGGGGATCGACTTGCGTTCGCGGATCGGCGGATTGCGCGGCCACAGCCATTGCGGTTCGGCGACCAACTCCACGCCGGCCGGCAGGGTCGGGCCATCCTTGAGCGTGACGCCGTTGCGTAAAGCGACTAAATCGCTGTCCTGGGGCGCGCCTTCTACCTGCACGTAATACACTTTGCCGGTGCGTTTACCCGGCTCCGTGAGCTGCGCCTGCAGCTTGCCGTCATTGGTTAACACCAATAATCCTTCGCTGTCGCGATCCAGTCGCCCGGCGGCGTAAACATCAGGAAAAGGAATGAATTCTTTCAGCGTGGTGCGGCCGGCCTCATCGGTAAATTGCGGCAGCACATCGAAGGGCTTGTTGAATAACACCACGCGACGCGGCCCCTGCGCGATAGCAGGTTTGGCGGAAGCAGGCGGGCTGAATCGTTTAACTTTGTGATTTCTAACAGGGAATTTTTTCATAACAGTTGAGATTACGGATGATAGGCGCATTATAGCTGAATCCGTTTCGGATTGGCGCGGACAGAAAATTCCAGTAGTATCTACACGCATCTTACAAAGCATTAACAAAAATTGCGCTTGAAGGAGAGGTTGATGGAAAGCAAAGTAGTTGTTCCGGCAGAAGGTAAAAAGATTACGGTCGATGCCCAGGGTAAACTGGTTGTTCCGAATAACCCGATCATTCCGTTTATTGAAGGCGACGGCATTGGCGTCGACGTTACCCCTGCTATGATTCACGTGGTTGATGCAGCAGTAAAAAAAGCCTACCACGGCGAACGTAAAATCTCCTGGATGGAAATCTACACCGGCGAAAAATCCACTCACGTTTACGGGAAAGACGTGTGGCTGCCGGAAGAAACCCTGGATCTGATCCGTGACTACCGCGTTGCCATTAAAGGCCCGCTGACTACCCCAGTCGGTGGCGGTATTCGCTCCCTGAACGTGGCCCTGCGCCAGCAACTGGACCTATACGTGTGTCTGCGTCCGGTGCGTTACTACCAGGGCACCCCAAGCCCGGTTAAACAGCCAGAGCTGACCGACATGGTGATCTTCCGCGAAAACGCCGAAGACATCTATGCGGGTATCGAGTGGAAAGCCGGTTCTGCTGAAGCAGACAAAGTGATCAAGTTCCTGCGCGACGAAATGGGCGTGAAGAAAATCCGCTTCCCAGAGCAATGCGGTATCGGCGTGAAGCCATGCTCTGAAGAAGGGACCAAACGTCTGGTTCGTGCAGCGATCGAATACGCAATCACCAACGACCGTGACTCTGTGACTCTGGTTCACAAAGGCAACATCATGAAGTTCACCGAAGGTGCCTTCAAGGATTGGGGCTACGAACTGGCGCGTGAAGAGTTCGGCGGTGAGCTGATCGACGGCGGCCCATGGCTGAAAATCAAGAACCCGAACACCGGTAAAGAGATCGTGGTTAAAGACGTGATCGCCGACGCCTTCCTGCAGCAAATCCTGCTGCGTCCGGCTGAATACGACGTAATTGCTTGTATGAACCTGAACGGTGACTATATCTCCGACGCCCTGGCCGCACAGGTTGGCGGTATCGGTATCGCACCGGGTGCCAACATCGGTTCCGATTGCGCACTGTTCGAAGCGACCCACGGCACTGCACCTAAGTATGCCGGTCAGGATAAAGTGAACCCAGGTTCCATCATCCTGTCTGCAGAAATGATGCTGCGTCACATGGGCTGGTTCGAAGCGGCTGATCTGATCGTTAAGGGCACTGAAGGTGCAATCGCTGCCAAGACCGTGACCTATGACTTCGAACGCCTGATGGAAGGCGCTAAGCTGCTGAAATGTTCAGAGTTTGGCGACGCTATCGTTAAGCATATGTAATTTTCAGCATTGCTGAAAATGTTAACGGGGGCTTCGGCCCCCTTAGTTTTTCCCCTCTCAAAAAATTCTTCTGCAAAACTTCTGCAAAACGGATTGAAAAACGTACAAATTTCGTTATCGATTATTTCTCGTAAAAAACGTGATTGCACTAATACTAAACACATAAGTAATGTGATAGTTTTACGAAATCATCGTAATAGGGAATTTAAAGATGGTGACCTGCTCCCCGTTGATTAACACACCGCGATGTTAGTAATGTCTTCAT
>NZ_JBQZFV010000022.1:0-52319 GCF_052691735.1 Serratia sp. NA_13 | reverse complement strand
GTCTCCCCATGCGAGAGTAGGACACTGCCAGGCATCAATTAAGCCAAGAGGCCATCCGAAAGGATGGCCTTTTTGCTTTGCCTGCTATAAATAAATGACCGTTATCCCATCAATTTTCACCCCACTCTTCAATGCGCATCACATAAATCACGCTATATTCTTCGTCCGCTATTTGTTTTAATCGTTAACTAAACGCTAACAATTAAGTTACATTTAAACGGCAGGACGCTGACTTCACTGTTTATCTGGCTCGGAGAATATAAAATGACAGAAACAACCTCGGCCATTGAGGATGGAGGGGCCGCCGAGCTGGCGGTTCAGGACAAAAAGAAACGTATTTTCGCGATTGTTGGGGCTTCATCAGGGAACCTGGTGGAGTGGTTTGATTTTTACGTCTATTCCTTCTGTTCTATCTACTTTGCCGCTTCGTTTTTCCCCGCCGGCAACAGCACTACCCAGTTGCTGCAAACGGCCGGTGTGTTTGCCGCAGGTTTCTTCATGCGCCCAATCGGTGGCTGGTTGTTCGGTTATATCGCCGATAAGCATGGCCGTAAAAACTCGATGTTGATTTCGGTCTGTATGATGTGCGCCGGATCGCTGGTGATCGCCTGTTTGCCAACCTACGATTCGATCGGCAGTTGGGCACCGGTGTTGCTGTTGGTGGCTCGGTTGTTCCAGGGGCTTTCCGTCGGGGGAGAATATGGCACCAGCGCTACCTACATGAGTGAGGTGGCGATCAAGGGAAAGCGTGGGTTCTATGCTTCATTCCAATACGTGACGCTGATTGGTGGCCAGTTATTGGCGCTCTTGGTGCTGGTAGCGTTGCAGCAAATTCTTTCTACAGAAGAGCTGAAAGCTTGGGGTTGGCGCATTCCATTTGCGCTGGGCGCAGTATTGGCGGTGGTTGCGCTGTACCTGCGACGTTCACTGAATGAAACGTCCGATGCGAAAACCAGGAATCATAAAGATGCCGGTTCGTTGAAAGGTCTGTGGAAAAACCGTAAGGCGTTTCTGATGGTACTGGGATTCACCGCCGGCGGTTCATTAAGTTTCTATACCTTCACCACCTATATGCAAAAATACCTGGTGAATACCTCAGGTATGGACGCCAAGTTGGCCAGCGGCATCATGACCGCAGCGTTGTTTATCTACATGCTATTGCAACCGCTGGTAGGTGCGTTCTCGGACAAGATTGGTCGCCGTAGCTCAATGCTGATCTTTGCCTCTTTCGCCACCTTGCTCACAGTACCCATTCTGTTAACCTTGAAAAATGTCAGCAATCCTTATGTGGCATTCGGTCTGATCGTGCTGGCACTGTTTATTGTCAGTTTTTATACCTCGATCAGTGGGTTACTGAAAGCCGAAATGTTCCCGCCGGAAGTGCGGGCGCTAGGCGTTGGGTTGTCTTATGCGGTGGCTAACGCGATGTTTGGCGGGTCTGCAGAATATGTTGCTCTGTCGCTGAAGTCGTACGGTATAGAGAATGCCTTCTTCTGGTATGTTTCCAGTATGTGTCTGTTGGCGCTGATCGTTTCACTTCGCTTGCATCGCAAGGGGAAAGAAATCCAACTGTGAATCAACGGGTGGCGTGGTACAGGCTATAACCGGTAGCCGCGCCCGCCACATCCCAGGCAAAATCCTTCCAGCTCCAGCCAGTGCCGCCTTCGCGACTGTCATACAGTTCTTTGACGGCACCCAGTCCGATCGAGAATATCAGGCCAAAGCTGCGGCTGCGAGCCTCACTCCAGTTTTGATGATCGCCATAAGTGGTACCGGCGGCGGCAAAGGCTGCGGAAGAGACAAAATGCTGCGCCTTGTCTTTTCCGGTCCAGCTGTCATTTGCCCAATGGGTGCAACCGCTGGTGAACAGGACAAAGGACAGCACAAACAGACAGCGGAGTGGGCGCATAATGAAAACATCTTGTTGTCATGGTTCATAAAAAACCCCGGCAAGTGCCGGGGTCTGCGATAGCTGAATTATAGCGCGCTTACAGTATACGGCTAATCAATCGGTCGATACGGATACGGCGCAGACGGCGGATCAGCTTACGCACTTTGATCGGATACTCCTGGATGCTTTGCAATTCCAGATAGTGCCCCACCACGGTGGTATGGGTACGGATACATTCCAGCTCTTTATGCCGCTGCTCACGCATTTCCTGCTTGGGATCGTGGATCAGAATGGCATTTTCCAGATCCAACCGCCAGGCGCGTGGGTTGAGGTTATTACCGGTAATCAACTGCCATTCGTCATCTACCCACATGCCTTTCAGGTGATAGCTGTTATCGCCGTCTTTCCACAGGCGAACAATCAGCTGACCGGTATCGATATAACGTTGCAGACGGCTGAGAAAGCGTCGCAGATTGATTTCGTACAGGTAAGGCAGCGCGCCGATAATTTTGAATGGCTGATCTTCCGGAATATAGAAGTCATTAGCGGTTTTATCACCGACAATGATTTCCACCTGCTTGCCCTGGCGCAACAGATAGATGATATTGCGCACCAGCAGTGCCGGCAGGTTGAAGTAGGGGGTGCACAGCGTCAGTTTCTGATCGGCGCTAGACATCAGGTGGTGAATGGTTTTATTCAGTATGCTTTGTTTGCCCAGCCCAACCAGCGGTGTTACCGCCAGCTCATCGTTGCCGGCGTTGTTACGAAACTGGTAGCCGGCACGGCGCAGGCCGAAACGGAACAGGCGAGTTTCGTTTTTGATCTCGGGGCTTTTCGGGCGATCGCCACGATCCAAACGTTGTACGGCACCGGCGGTCAGCAGCTGCTGTTTGATGTAATCGACCAGGGTATTGGCCAATTCACCGTTGGTGATCAGTTGGTAGCGATCGTAACGGTATTTTTCATGCTGATGCAGGTAGACGTCATTGATACTGGCACCGCTGTAAATCACGGTATCGTCGACAACAAAACCTTTCAGGTGCAACACGCCCAAGGCTTCACGGGTATTGACCGGTACGCCGTATATCGGCACCGGCAGCCCCGGATGCTGGTCTGCCATTGAGCAGTACCAGTCGGCGTTGGTATTGGTGGCCGCGGCGCCGATACGCCCACGCTGGGCACGATGCCAGTCGACCAGAATGCAAATCTCCAGCTCCGGACACCGCTGCTTCGCCTGATAAAGTGCGTTGAGAATATCGCGCCCGGCGTCGTCGTGCTCCAGATACAGAGCGACCAGATAAATACGTTGGGTGGCGTTAGCGATTAATTCCAGCAGGGTGGCACGGTAATCAGACGGCGTGTACAAAGTGCGTACATCAGCTACCGTCTGAGGGAGTTTGGGCAGTTGTGCAAGGTGTTGTTGATGTTTGCTACGTTTAAATTTTGACAACATCACAGTGCGCTTCTTCTCTCATGATTAGATGGCCTGAACGCCAAATACGGAAAAACAACAAATCGAATAATCGGGCGATAATACCACTAGTTGCCTCGATTGTGCGTATGTTTTGGCGTTAAGTGGTGGATTCGTAGCGCATTGCGACACAGGTCACTCCGCTTTCTCCGCCTGCAACGGCAGGGTCAAATTGACGATACCGTCCTCGAGCTGCACATCAATACCAAAGCCCAATCGCTGTGCCAGCCCGATCATTCCGCGATTGTTCGGCATGGTGATACCGGTCAGACGGGTTAACCCATGGGCCCGGGCATAGGCGATCATTTTTTCCAGCAGTTGGCGTCCCAGACCGAGTCCTTTCAGATCGGAACGCACCAGCACGGCAAATTCCGCATCGGTATTGTCTGGGTCGGACAGAGCGCGGGTGACGCCGATGATCTGTTCATCACGTACTGCTACAAAAGCCATTTCTCGATCGTAGTCGATCTGCGTCATGTTAGCCAAATCGTCATGGGTAAACTCGTTGATCTCACTGAAGTAGCGATAGTAGAGATCTTCCTTGGTCACGCGATCGATAAAGTGTTTCAGCGCTGGCTCATCTTCCGGCAGGATCGGCCGGAACAGGCATTGCGAACCGTCTTTCAACCCAATAGTTTCTTCCAGTTCATGAGGATAAGGACGGATCGCCAGCCGCGCCTGCGGGTCACCCACAAACGGGGCAAGCTGCATGGAAACGTCCAGCAGGGTGAATTCGCTGTCGGACGCCAGTACCGGGTGGATATCCAGACGAGTGATTTCCGGACAGTCGAGGATCAGATTGGAAACTTGTACCAACAGGCGGCTCAGCCCGGGAATATCCAGCGGCCTCAGGGCACTGCGCCCGCGGATTTTTCCTCCTTTTACCGCCTGCAATACCAGATAGCGCGCCAGCGCCATATTCAGCGGCGGCAGTGCCACCGCGACCTGATTTTCCTGGCGCCATTCGATGCCCCCTTCGCCCAGCATGATCAATGGGCCAAAAATGGCATCCTGTTCCACCGCAATACGCAGCTCTTGTGCCCCGGCGCGGTTGGCCATGCTCTGCACCAGCAAACCGTGGATACGCGCCTGCGGGTAGGTACGCTTCACCCGGTCAAGAATAGCTTCTGCGGCACGCTGCACTTCGGTCGCGGTGCGCAAATAGAGCATCACGCCCTGCACCTCAGACTTGTGGGGAATATCCGGCGAACGCAGTTTCAGGGCTACCGGGTAGCCAATTTGCTCGGCGATATGCACCGCTTCGGCACTGTCTTCGGCAATCCAGGTTGGCAGCGTGGTCAGGTCATAGGCCTGCAGAATCGATTGCACCTCGTGGGTATCGAGTTGCGTAGCACCTTCGGCCAGCGCCTGCTGAATCAGCCTATGAGCATCAGCGGTGTTGGCGGTCAGGCCGACCGGGAGCGCTGGGGTTTCTTTTAACTGTTTCTGATTACGGCGGTATTCCACCATATGCATAAACGCGGTCACCGTGCCTTCCGGGGTGCGATAGGTGGGGATGCCAGCCTCGGTAAACAGTCGTCGGGCTTCTTGCGAGGAATATTCACCGCACCAATTGGTGAGCAGCGTAATGCGTTTGCCACGTGGGTGTTGACGCACCGCCTCGATAATACGTTCGGCGGTAATGGTGCCCGGGGCCGCCGCGCTTGGGGCGTGGATCAGCAGCAAGGCGTCGTAGTCATGGCTGTCGAGCAGCGTTTTAACCGCCGCCAGATAACGTTGCGGTGTTGCGTCATCACGCAGGTCTATCGGGTTGCCGGCGTGGATAAACTCGGGCAAAGCCTCGCCAAGCTGCGCCAGGATCTCGCCCCCCAACTGCGCCAGTTTGCCATTGCGGCCCAGCAGCTCGTCCAGAGCCATAGCGGCCGGTGCGGCACCGTTGCTGACGATCATCAGCCGCTCGCCGCGCAGCGGGTGCATATGGCTCAGGGTCTCTACTGCGGAGAACAGCTCATGAGTATCCTGCACGCGCAACAAACCGGCGCGCTGGATAGCAGCATCATAAGCGGCATCCAGCCCCTGTTGGCTGTTAAGCAACAGCTGGGCCTGCTGGCTGCGGCCGCTTTTGACCACCAGAATCGGTTTGTTGCGCGAGGCACTGCGCGAGGCGGATAAAAAGCGCCGTGCATCGCTGATGTTTTCCAGATACAGCAAAATGGCGCTGGTTTTACTGTCGCGCGCCAGAAAATCCAGCAGGTCGTCGACGTCAATATCCAGGCTATCGCCCAGCGCGATAAAATAAGAGAAGCCAACCTCACGCTGTTGTGCCCAGTCGAGAATGGTATTGGCCACGGCGGCGGACTGGGAAATAAACGCCAGCTTGCCTTTGAGAATGGGGACAGGTGAGAAACTGGCGTTAATGCCTTGCCAGGGAGCCAGCAGGCCGAGACTGTTGGGGCCCAGCAGGCGCATCGAATAACGCTGCGCGCAGGCTTTCAGCTCGGCGAACTGTTCCGGCGGGGAGGAGAGCACAATGGCGGTTTTGCAGCCACGCTTGCCCAGATCTTCAATCAATGCCAGGTTGCGCTGCGCATGGGTACAAATTATCGCCAGATCGGGGCTGATGGGCAGGCTGGCGACGTCCGGGTAGGCCATCACGCCGCACACCGCCTTGTAGCGTGGGGTGACCGGCATCACCGGCCCGTTGAAACCGCCGGCCAGCAGGTTGCTCATCATCAGGTTACCGGCGCGGCCGGGCTGTTGTGAAGCGCCGAGAACGGCAATCGATTTAGGACGTAAAAGCGCTTCTAACCCTCGCTGGCTCATGTACGAATCCTTTATATCCGTTATCCTTCAAAAGACAGGGGGGCTGGCTGCCCTCTCTCACCCTGGTCATTTAGTTAACTAAGTGACCAGGGATGAGAAGCCTCATTTGAGGCTTCCCCTTCGGGCCAGCGCAAGCGCTGTTCAAATCGCCTCTTGCCGACTTGTCGTTCAGTTGCCGCCTACCTGTCTTTCGAATGCTATTGGCTATAGGCAACGTTACGCCTGATTCTAGGCGTTTTGCGACGGCTTTGCTGTGACCGGTGCCTCCGGGCGAGTAGGTTTCCCGGCCAGATACTGTTGACGGAAATAGTGAAAATGCTCGACCAGCCCGTTGGCGGCGGCCACATCCCCGGCCTGCTGCAACAGCGCTGCCGCCACTTCGGCTGTGCAGTGCTGCTCGGTGCGGCTGGCTTCGCGCAGTTGGTAATTCGAAGCGGCGGTCACGTTGAGTGAGAACACCGGGAACTGATTAAGGTACGGGCTTTTACGGAACATTTTGCTCGCCTCGGTCCAGGTGCCGTCGAGCATAATAAACAGCGGCGGTTTACCACTGGCAGGCAATTCGCTGAACACCGGCCGCTCGGGCGCGGCATAGGACGCGGGAAACACCACGTAAGGCTGGCGCTCGGGATCGTTAATCGCCGCCAGCAGGGCAGGGTCAACCTCGGTACGCGACCAAAGAAATGCCTGGGTTTCCGGCAGAATATCGGCGATCAGTCGGCCGGTATTGCTCGGTTTCAGCGGTTCTGCACCAAACATGATCAGGCAAAAACGGCTGGCGGCAGGCTGTGGCTGGATAGTGCCACACAGGCAGTTTTTATGGGGTAGCAGGCAGCCCTGACAACGCGGTACGCGATTGCCACGCGCCAGAAAAGGGCGGGTAGAGCGTTCCAGGCGAAATTGGCGCAGGCGAAGGACGGCGTTGTCGGTCATAAAAGTCTCGGGGAAAACCGCTATTGTAACGTAGAAAAAAGCCCGACGGGAGCGTTCGGGCTGGATTGAGTCACGGCGGTGTCACGGGCAATGGGTAACACCGCCTATTGAAAGGCGACGGGTATAGACTTTCTGCGTTAAACTAATTCATTGAGCCAGTTATCGAACGGCGTTTTCGGCATGGCGCCGTTAAGCATGTCGACCATTTTCCCTTCGCGGAACAGCATGATGGTCGGAATGCTGCGGATGCGGAAACGGGCGCTCAGTTCGGGTTCTGCCTCGGTGTTGACTTTAACGAAGCGAACTTTGCCGGCGCGCTCTTTGGCGACGTCTTCAAAGATCGGGGCAAAACTGACGCAAGGGCCGCACCACGGTGCCCAAAAATCGACCACCACCGGCAGGCCATCTTGCAACAACGAGTCCAGTGTGGCGGCGCTGGCGTTGATCACCTCGCCGTCAAAGAGCGCATGGCCGCAACGGCCGCATTTCGCGCCGTCAGCCACACGTTCTTCAGGCACGCGGTTGGTGGCATTACAAGCTGGACAAACTGTATTCATGATGACCTCGGATACGGTGAAAGCACGACATACCGCACTCGGGTTGCGGATATGTATCTTTAATGCTGCTTATTATCGTTAAAAGTAGGGAAATGAACAAAGAGGTTTGTTCGATGAATACGATAGTTGTTAGCTTTTAGCGCAAGTAGGTGGCTTAGCACCCCAACATCAGGTAATCTTCGCGCCCTGCGCGTTGGTGGAGAAGAAAATGAACGATTCATTTAGTGGCAAGAACGGTAAAGTTAAAGTGATGTACGTCCGCAGTGACGACGACAGCAACAGCGACGGCCGTAACAAGAATAAGCGTCCGGCCGGCAAAGGCCGTCCGGCAGACGGTGCGCGCTCTTCGGGCCGTACCGGTCAGGACAAGCCGCGCGGTAATAACGATCGCCGTGGCTCTGGCTCTGATTCCCGCCGCAGTGAAAGCGATCGTCCTCGCCGTCCAGCGCAAACTGAAGACCGTGGCGGTTATGATTCGCCGTGGAAAACCGTGTCACGTGGCCCGGAAGAAGAGCCGGCGTTTGATCACGGCGGCATCAGCGGCAAGAGCTTTATCGATCCAGAACAGTTGCGTCGTCAGCGTGCGGAAGAAACCCGCGTTTACGGCGAAAACGCCTGTCAGGCCCTGTTTGCCAGCCGTCCGGACGCTATCGTCCGAGCCTGGTTCGTACAGTCGGTCACGCCACGTTTTCGTGAAGCACTGCGCTGGATGGCGGCAAACCGCAAAGCCTATCACGTGGTGGATGAAGAAGAGCTGGCCAAAGCGTCCGGCACCGAACACCACGGTGGCGTCTGCTTCCTGATTAAAAAGCGTCAGGGTCTGGATGCACAAACCTATTTGAAAGAAGCCCCGGCGAAAGATTGCGTGCTGGCACTGGAAGAAGTAGGCAACCCGCACAACCTGGGGGCTATCGTCCGTTCCTGTGCCCACTTTGGCGTTAACGGCGTATTGCTGCAGGATCCGGCGGTGCTGGAATCAGGTGCCGCGGTGCGTACGGCTGAAGGTGGCGCGGAGCACATCAAGGCGATTAACGCCGATGACTTCCTGTCGGTGCTGGATACCTTCCGCAAAGCAGGTTACGCCATTGTCACCACCTCGAGCCACAAAGGCACCCCATTGGCGCAGGCTAAACTGCCGGCCAAAATGGTACTGGTACTGGGTCAGGAACGTGACGGCCTGAGCGACAGTGCTTGGCAGCAGGGCGACATGAACGTGTCTATCGGCGGTACTGGCAAGGTAGAAAGCTTGAATGTATCGGTCGCGACCGGTATTTTGCTGGCTGACTGGTGGCGTCAAAACCAGGCTTAATGCTTTGTCGAATAAAAAACGGGCGCCCTGGGGTGCCCGTCAGACTGATGACAAACCTCATTCCAGCCCAGAGCGAGTAGAGGCCGATAAATAAAAATCAGGAAAATCAATTTATTGATTTTCGGCTGCTCACCACAAAGCAGGAAAAACCACGCTTTTTCCTGCTTTGTCAGCAACCTAACGGGCGCCCTGGGGTGCCCGTTTTGCTTTCTACTGTTTAGTGAGCGCCGCCGCCCCCACCGCCGGAGCTGAATGGCGGTTTAGCCACCCAGACCAGCGCCAGCAGGATCAGGAACACCCCAGCCGATAGCCAGAATATTTCGTTAGCCGAGATAATCAGCCCCTGCGCGGTGATCTCGTTGGCAATATAGGCCGACGCCTGCTGCTTGCTCATGCCAATCTGTTCCAGCTGCCGGTACATCTCTTGCGACTGCTGGCTGTAAGGGTTTACAAATTCTGCCAGTTGCGAGTGATGTTGCGATTCACGCTGAGTCCACAGCGTGGTGGTGATCGAAGTTCCGATCGACCCCGCCAGCGTACGGGTAAAGTTCGACAGGCTCGACGCCGCGGCCATACGCTCCGGCGGCAGGCCGGACAGCGTAATGGTGGTCAATGGCATAAAGAAGCAGGCGATGGCGAAGCCTTGGACAAACTGCGGCCACGCCGAAGCGCCAAAGTCCATTCCCGGTTCAAACGTATAAGCGCGCCAGTAAAAGCACACGGCATACATAATGAAGCTGAAGGTCACCAGTCGTCGCATGTCGAGCCGGTTACCGAACTTGCCGATGATCGGCGACAGCAATACCGGTATCAATCCGATAGGTGCCGAAGCCAGCCCCGCCCAGGTGGCGGTATAGCCATATACCTCTTGCAGCAGCTGCGGCAAGAGCACGATAGCGCCGAAATACAGCATATAGGCCAGGCTGATACACAGGCAGCCGACGGTAAAGTTGCGCGACTTGAACAGCGACAGATCCACCACCGGGTGGTCGTCCGTCAGTTCCCAGATGATCAGGAACACCAGCGCTACTACCGCGACCACCGTTAGCACTATTATTTCGGTGGAGTTGAACCAGTCCAGCTCCTTACCCTGATCGAGCATCACCTGCAGCGAACCAATACCGACGATCAACAGCACCAGGCCGATGGTATCGATCGGTTTGATCTCGGTTTTGGTTTCCCTGCCTTTCAACGTTGACATCGCCACCAGGATCACTACGGCGCCAATCGGAATGTTGATGAAGAAGATCCAACCCCAGTGATAGTTATCACTGATATAACCGCCGAGGATAGGCCCGAATATGGGCGCGACGATCACTGTCATTGACCAGAGCGCCAGGGCCATCGCTCGCTTGGCGGGCGGATAGTTGTTCAGCAACAGACTTTGCGACAGCGGGATCAGTGGCCCCGCGACCACGCCCTGGATCACGCGGAAGAAGATCAGCATGCCCAGGCTGTTGGAGATGCCGCACAGCCAGGAAGCGAGCACGAACAGGGCGGTGGACCAAAGGAACAGCCGCACTTCACCGACGCGCTTCGCCAGCCAGCCGGTGATCGGGATCGAGATAGCGTTCGCCACGCCAAACGAGGTGATCACCCAGGTCCCCTGCGAGTTGGAAGACCCGAGGTTACCCGCGATGGTCGGGATTGCCACGTTGGCAATGGTGGAGTCCAGCACCTGCATAAAGGTCGCCATGGCGAGCGCGACCGTCATCCAGGCGAGCTGGGCACCTTCAAGCGGTTTCTGTGCCAAGGTTGCCTCCCACGCGCTTAGCCGGCATTCGCATGGATCACGTCGGCGATCATCTGGTTAACCGGGGCCAGGTTCAACGCCAGCGCGTCGGTCTGATACAGCGGCTTGTTACGCACCACGTCAGACAGCACTCGGCCGTCCAGGTTGGTGGTGTCAACTTTCACCAGCGTCGACAGACCGATACGCAGCGGATGATCGGTGATTTGCTTGGCATCCAGCTCAATACGAACCGGCAGGCGCTGAACCACCTTGATCCAGTTACCGGTAGCATTCTGTGCAGGCAGCAGTGAGAAGGCGCTGCCGGTGCCCATATCGATACCGACCACTTTGCCGCTGTAGACCACGTCGTCACCGTAAATGTCACTGACAACGGTGGCCGACTGACCGATACGCATATTGGCGATTTGAGTTTCTTTAAAGTTGGCGTCCACCCAAATGTGATCGGCAGGCACCACCGCCATCAGCGGGGAACCGGCGGCGATTTGCGCACCAACCTGTACGCTGCGACGAGACACATAGCCGGTGATCGGGCTGATGATTTTGGTACGCTGCAACGCCAGCCAGGCGTCACGCATTTGCGCAGCGGACTGTTGGATAGCCGGCTGTTGCTCCAGCGGGGTGTTCAGCACCATTGCCTGGTTGGCGTTGTATTGCTGAACGGCCACTTCCAGTGCTGCTTTGGCGCTGTCGACCGCATCACGCGCATGTTGCAGTTCTTCACGGCCGATGGCGTCAAGGCTGCCCAGCACCACACGGCGCTTCAGATCGTTCTCCGCCTTGCTCAGGTCAGACTTGCGCAGGGCAATGTTGGCCTGATACTGCTTGCTGTTGATGATCAGTTGGTGGGTCTGACGTACGCTGTTGGCCAGGCCGGTTTTGGCGCGTTCAAGCGCCTGTTCGGCATCGGTCGGATCCAGCGTGAGCAGCACATCCCCCTGCTTCACGTAGTCGGTATTGTCGAAGTTGACGCTGTTAACGCTACCGTTCACCTGGGCCATAATCTGCACCTGGTTACCGGATACATAGGCGTCGTCCGTTTCCTGATGATGACGTAACACCAGGAACCAATACACTAAATATGCCACCCCAATAACAATGAAAATAACCGTCATTAACAGCAACCAAAACTTGCGCTGTTTCTTTTTGCCGACAGGTTGTGGCGGGGTCTGAGTCTCCGCGCTTGCGCTCATGGTGTTCTCCAAGCTCTCTATTTTATTATGCTTTTGAATCCGCAGCGACCGGGGCCTGATAGCCACCGCCCAGCGCACGGATCAGTCCTATCTTCGCCTGCAGCAAGTTGCTGTTGGCATTGAGTTCCGCCTGTTGCTGCTGCAAGAGCTGCGTCTGGCTGGTTAACAACTGGTCGCGCCCGATAATCCCTGCCTGGTATCGAGCGTTAGCGACGCGGTACACTTGTTGCATCGATTGGGACGCAGATGCCGCCTGCAGCTGCTGTTGCGCAGTGCTTTGTTGGACGGTGATGGCATCGGCGGTTTCCTGCACGGCATTCAGGATGGTTTGGTTATAGGACTCCACAGCTTGGTCATACAGCGCGGACTCCTCACCCAGCTTGCTGCGCAGCGCACCGGCGTGGAAGATCGGCAATGAAATCGCCGGCATCACGTTCCAGGCCTGGCTGGCCGCTTCAAACAGATTCGGGCTGGTGCCACTGGTGTTGGTGGTGGTCAGGCCGGCAAAGGCTGAAATGGTCAGGCTGGGGTAAAATTCCTTGCGGGCGGTGCTGACTCGTTGGTTGTAAGACTCCACCAACTGGCGCTGCGCGGCGATATCCGGGCGTTTGCCCAGCAGATCGGCGGTCAGTTCACCTTTTGGCGCCATCAGATTACTGGCGGGCAGAGCCACCGGACGCAGATGCTGCATCGCGCTCGGGCCCTGGCCGGCCAACGCGGCCAATTGGTGTCTTAGTTGTTCAATCTGCGACTGCAGTTGCAGGATCTGCTGCTTGGCACCGTCGGCCTGCGCCTGGCTTTGTTGCGGAACATCAACACCGGTGATGCCGGCTTGATATTGTTGTTGGCGCAAATCCGTCAGACGTTGGTTGTTGTCGACTTCCTGCTGCAGCAGTTTTTCCAGCGCGAAATTGCTCTGCAGCTGGAAATAGGCGGAGGCCACCGAGCTGGTCAGCGTCAGCGCAGCCTGTTCTTGCTCGGCGCGGGCCGCATCGACCTGCGCCCTGGCGGCGTTAACTTGATTGCGGTATTTCCCCCACCAGTCAAACTCATAGGCCAGATTCAGCCCCAGAGAGTTGGATCTCTCGTAGATCGGTTTATGCGGATAACCCAATCCCATGTTGACGTTCTGCGGAATTTTCTGGCGGTTGCTGCTGGCGTTCAGATCCAGATTCGGGCCGTTGGCTGCACTGGCTTCACCCACCACGCTTTGCGCTTCGCGCACGCGTCCGGCGGCTTGTCTCAGCGTCGGTGAGCTTTGCAGCGTCTGGGTCATCAGGCTGTCGAGCTGCGGATCGTTGAGCGAGCGCCACCACTGTGGGCTAACGTTCAGCGAGCTGACTTTCGGCTGTGACAATTGCAGGCTCTGCGGGTCCATCAGGGTGGATTGCGGGGCAATATTGTCGGTAGAAGCGCACCCGGCCAGCAGCAATACGGCGAACAGCGGGGTGAATCTCCTGTTAAACGGGGATCGCATAGTAGGTTACCTGAACAGAAATTATTGGGATAACTGTCCTGAAACTTCCATCTGGTCAAGACGCGTTAACAGCTTGCGCGTCAGCTTTTCAAGCTGTTGCTGTTCATCATCGTTCAGCGTGGACCACAGGAAATGCAGACATTTGTGCTGCGGTGGCAGCAGTTGGTTGAGAAACTCTTCTCCCTGCGGCGTCATGTGCAAATGCAGGCAACGACGGTCATGGTCGCTTTCCCGGCGTTCAATCCAGCCGCGTTTTTCCAGTTCATCGGCAATCCGCGTGGCATTGGTGCGTGACGAGCCCAGAGCAGAGCTTAGCTCAGAAGGCTGGATGCTGTGATTCTCCTGCGCATCCAGAGTAATCAGCGCCATAAACAGTGTTTCGTTAATCCCTTGTGCCTTGAGCATTTTATTGCGGTTTTCCAGCAGCTTGCTTTGCATGTGCATGCACAGCCGGGTCAGCAGAATTTCCTGATAAGGAAAATCTTTCTGACGTTTTGCGCGGAAATTAAGCATTTGTTCAATGGGAGTAAACGAGCTTTCCATAATTTGGGGCCTCATTAATTTCGTTCGAGATAGTAACGATAGTGATTAATAATGTAAATCTTCAGTCGTCCGAATAATTTAGCAATTCGTGTCATTTGTCAGCGGATTGTCAATAAACCCACTTTAAGCAAAAGGGTTAATGCGACGTGCTGCCTAAGATTAAAGGTTACCCTGACTGAAAATCATAAATAACTTTAATGTAATGCCAAAGGATGCCGCGCCAATCAGCGTCGACAAAATGATGCTTTTGGTTCGGTAAAAACACAGGCCCAGCGCGGCGAAACCGACCAGAGTGGGCCACAGCTTGTCCGGTTCACGCATCACTACCGGGGTGCTGGAAACCACCAGCAACGCGCAGATTGAGGCGATGCCGATGCTGTCGAGCAACAGTGCGGTTTTACCGCGTTTGATTCCCGGTTGTGCCCGCGCAGGCGCCAAACGCAAGGGTAAGTAGCGGAACAGATAATTAGCACAGCCGACCACCAGGCCGATCACCAGCACATCAGTGTTCATCAATGGCCTCCGTTGCTGTGGGTTGGAACAGGGCTGCGATACAACCGGCGCTGATGCCGGCCAAAATGGCCACTGGGATAGAGAACAGCACTACGCCAAGCAGCGCACCGGCCAGTGCGGCGGCGATGGTCAGGCTTTGCGGACGTTTGAATGCCGCTAGCAGGAAGCTGAGGAATAGCGCCGGCAACATAAAGGATAATGAGGCTTCAATCACCGGGAACTGCTCTAGTGGCCCATTGCCGAACACGGCACCCAGCGCGGTGCCTGCGACCCAAGACAGCCAGGAGCAAAGCGAGATGCCGATCATCCAGTTCTCGCTCCAACTGCGGTTATTGCGCATCAATTTAGCGGTGGCGGCGGCGAACACTTCATCAGTCAGGCCAAAGGCCCAGAGCGCAGTTTTGCCGCCCGACATGCGCGAGACGATGCGGTGGCGCAAAGCAGGACCATACAACAGGTGCCGTATATCCATTGCCATCACGGTCAGCGCGGAAACCCACAGTGACATACCGGCGCTTAGCAAGGCTGTGATCACGAACTGGCTGGCGCCCGCATAGATGATGCAGGAGAAGAAAATGCTCTCTAGCGGGGAGAACCCCAGCTTAACGGCGCTAAGGCCAAACGCAAAAGCCACCGGCACATAGCCGATAACGATCGGTAAACTGTCGACGATGCCGTGGGTGAAGGTGGAACTTACGGCTGGGGGATTGATACTTTCTGCAGCTTGGCTTTGCATAATGTATTTGAATCGCAGGGTATATAGGGAACCAATAGTTTATCCCCAGAACATTACCAGAGAGTAAGTAATGTTTATACCCTGCGCCGCTAATAAATTCCAGCTATGACTATTCGCTTGCTAATCAGATGGCCGCCGGTCCCTGGGGATCATGGCGCTTGCCGCACCACCAGGTCAGCAGGTTGAGCAGGCACAAAACGCTCCCGGCAGCGGCAACGCCGGTCCAGCCCGCATGTTGATAGGCTGAAGCGGACAGCAGCGAGCCGAGTGCCCCACCGATAAAATAGCTGGTCATGTAGCCGGCGGTCAGACGGTTGCGCGCTTCCGGCATAATGCGGTAAATCACGCTCTGATTGGTGACGTGTACGGCTTGTACGGCCAGGTCGAGGAGCAGAATACCGGCGATCAATGCCCATAAGGATTGTTTAGCGAAAGCTATGGGTATCCATGAAAGTAGCAACAGCACCAGGCCCACGCTGGTGGTTAACCCGGCCTTGCCCTGATCCGCCAAATGTCCGGCGCGTGAAGCTGCCAGCGCACCGGCAGCGCCGACCAGGCCGAACAGACCTATCACCCCTTCGGAATAACCAAACGGCGGAGCCGCCAGTAAAAAGGCCATCGAAGTCCACAGCACGCTGAAATTGGCGAACGACAGCGCCCCGAGTATTGCGCGGGTGCGCAGCAGCGGAGTACCGCAAAACAGGGTGAAGATCGATTTCAGCAACTGCGGGTAATTCAGCCCCGAATGCTGCTTGTAGCGCGGCAGGGCGCGCCACAGGATAAGCGCCATCAGGATCATCAGTACGCTGGCGACCCAGTAAATGGTGCGCCAGCCGCCGATCGAAGCCAGCGCTCCGGCCACGGTGCGTGCCAGCAAGATGCCGAGCAGCAGCCCGCTCATAATAATGCCGACGGTTTTGCCGCGTTTTTCCGGGTGTGCCAGCGTCGCCGCCAGCGGCACCAGGATTTGTGCGACTACCGAGAATAGCCCGGTGAGTGCGGTACCGAGGATCATCATCGGCAGGGTCGTGGAACTGGCGGTGATCAGCATGCCGCCTGCCGCCAGCAGGGTCATAAAGACGATCAGTCCGCGGCGTTCAAACATATCGCCGAGTGGCACCAGCAACAGCAGGCCAACGGCGTAGCCCAACTGGGCGGCAGTGACGATAAAGCCGGCCTGATTTACCGATAAACCGAAGTTTTGGGCGATGGTTTCCAGCAGAGGCTGGGCGTAATAGTTACTGGCGACCGCCAGACCGGTGGCGATGGCGATCAGCACGATCAACGCTGGGCTGAGACCCGGCTGTGAATGTTGTTGGTTCATAGTTTTTAATCACAGAAAGAAGTTGGGCGCAGTATCGGGCAGGACAGCGCGTTAAACCAATGTATAATTTTCATTTGATTAATCTCATTTTTCGATAGATGCCATGAACCTGAAACAGATCCGCTTTGCGCTGGCGGTAGCCGAAGAGCAGAGCTTTACCCGAGCGGCACAGCGCTGCCATACGGTACAGTCAGCCCTTAGCCACCAGATAGCTAAACTGGAGGAGGAACTGGGCTGTGCATTGTTTGAACGTACCTCACGCCGGGTCAGACTGACCACCGCCGGGCAGGCGTTTATTCAGCCTGCACAACGGCTATTGGCGGCGAAGCAGACGCTGATGGAAGAAGTGCTCGCGGCCAGCGGCACGGTATCCGGCACCCTGACCATTGGCACTATTTCGACCATAAACGCGATTGATCTGACTGAAAAACTGGGCAACTTCCATCGTCACTATCCGGCGGTGAATATCCGGCTGTATGTAGGCATGAGCGAAGAATTGCTGGAAGACGTCCGCCAACAAAAAACCGACGTGGCGTTTGTCGGTATTTGGCCGGGGGATATCGATATGCTGCCGGTGTCGCATCGGCAGCTAACCGATGAGCCGTTGGTGGCACTGGTGGCGTCGCAGCATCCGCTGGCCAGCTGTCAGCGGGTCAATCTGCAAACCCTGTCGGAAGTGCCGCTGGTGGACTTTTACAGCGGCACCGGCGCCCGGCGGCAAACCGACCGCGCGTTTCAGGCCGCAGGTATCAAGCGGCATGTCAGTTTTGAAATTGATCATATTGAATGGTTGGAGAATTTGGTGCGGCGTGGTTTGGCGGCGGGCATTGTGCCGATTTCTACGGCGCAGCGTCTGAGTTCGCTGGTATCAATCCCAATTGAGGACGGTCCGCGACGACAGGTGTACTGCGTATGGCCGCAGCAGCTGTCTAGAACCGCCGAGCGTTTTTTGCAGTTTAGTGGGATAGATATTGCTGAATGAAGAGAGCGGAGCGCAGTGGAGAACTGCACCCCTGTACGATTACTTCTTGGCGGCTTCGGCGGCGGTTTTCACCCAGCCGTCAAAGGTGGCCTGATGCGCCTTGATCCAGCCATTAACGTGGCCCTGGATATCGGCTTCTGACGCCTGACCTTCATGCATCCGCAGGTTCTGCGCATTCACGTCGCTAATCGGCAACTTCATGATGGCAAACAGCTTGGCGGCTGCCGGGTTGGCTTCGGCCCATTTCTTGTTGGCGGCAATGCGCATGGTATTCACCGGGAAACCATAGTTGGCACCGTTTGGCAGCTTGGTATCCATATCTTTCAGCTCGCCCGGCATGGCGGAGAACGGCACCTGCAGCCAGACGACGTCACGGCCCGGTACCAGCACGTCACTCACCCAGTACGGCGTCCAGGTGTAATACAGCACCGGTTTGCCTTCTTTGTAGCGAGTGATGGTGTCGGCAATCATCGCCGCGTAGTTGCCCTGGTTGTGTTCGACGGTCTTATCCAGGCCGTAGGCCTTGATGTGGTGGTTAATCGCCGCTTCACAGCCCCAGCCTGGCGTACAACCGGTCAGATCGGCCTTGCCGTCACCGTTGGTGTCAAACAGCTTGGCGATCTTCGGATCTTTCAACTGCTCAACGTTGGTGATGTGGTATTTGTCAGCGGTTTTTTTGTCGATCAGGTAGCCCTGCGCCGCGCCGTTGACGTAAACCCCTTCACGGTAAAACTTGGCGTCGCCGCCAGCGGCCTTGTACTGATCGGCGTGCAGAGGATCCCAGTTCACCGCCAGGAAGGTTGCGTCGCCAGAGGCGATCGACGTGTAGGCGACGTTATAGTCTACTTCACGGGTGTCCTTGACGTCATAGCCTAACTTTTCCAGTGCTTTGCTGACCAGTAGCGTCTGGAAGGTTTCTTCAGATATGGTGCTTTGCACCGGCTGAACGCTAATGCCTTTACCCGGCAAGTCCGCGGCGGAAACCGCCTGTGAGCTAATCAATGTGGTAAGGGCAACCGCCCAGATTCCTGTAGTGCGCATAGTGAAATACCTTTTTTATGTTATGAAGCCGGGATTTCCGGCACGTCGGGATTATTTCGCTGCTGCAGCGGTGCTGACCCAACCGTCAAAGGTGGCTTGGTGGGCTTTAATCCAGCCGTCTACGTGGCGTTGTATATCGTCGGCGCTGTTCTCGCCCTTGTGCATCCGCAGGTTCTGCGCGTTCACGTCCGCCAGCGGCAGTTTCATGATGGCGAACAGTTTGGCGGCGGCCGGGTTAGCCTCGGCCCATTGCTTGTTGGCGACGATATGTTCGTTGTTGACGGAAAAACCGTAATTTTTGCCGTTCGGCAAGGCGGTATCCTTGTCTTTCAACGAACCTGGGCTGGCGGAGAACGGCACGGTTAACCAAACCACATCACGACCCGGTGCCAGCTCATCGCTCACCCAGTACGGCGTCCAGGTGAAATACAGCACCGGTTTACCCTGTTTGTAGCGAGTCAGGGTGTCGGCGATGATGGCGGAGTAATTGCCCTGGTTTTGAGTCACTGTGTTGCTCAGGCCATAGGCTTTGATATGGGTGTTAATGACGTTGCCGCACACCCAGCCCGGTTCGCAGCCGGCCAGATCGGCCTTGCCGTCGCCGTCGGCGTCAAACAGCTTGGCCAACTTGGGATCTTTCAACTGCGAAATATCGTGGATGTGGTATTGGTCGGCGGTTTTCTTGTCGATCAGATAACCCTGGGCCGCATTGGTAATATAGGCACCTTGGCGATAAAACTTTTTGTCGCCGCCGGCGCTTTGGTACATGTCGGTTTGCAGCGGCTCCCAGTTTACCGCCATATAGGTGGCATCACCGGAGGCGATAGAGGTATAGGCGATGTTGTATTCCACCTCGCCGGTCGGCTGGACGTTATAGCCCAGCTTGGTCAGGGCACGGTTGACCAATTCGGTCTGGAAGCTTTCTTCGGCGAGGGTACTTTGCAAGGGTTTAACCGTGACGCCTTTGCCGGGAAGTTCGACGGCGAACGCCTGTGTGCCAAGCAATGAAGTCAGGGCCAAAGCCCAAATTCCTGTCGAGCGCATAGTGGTTCCTTCGATTTTATCGGTGCCCCCGACGCTGGCCGGGGGCAGGGCAATCAATTATGGCTTTTTGATGAAGGGCCGGGTGAGCAGGCCGATGGGACCGTGTGCGTACCAACGCCCCATGCCTTTACTGCGGCGATCGCGCCCCAGCGACTGGGTGAGGCGGTCGAGAATAATCGCCAGGATCACGATACCGACCCCGCCGACGGCGGCCAGCCCCATATCGAGGCGACCGATACCGCGTAGCACCATCTGGCCCAGACCGCCTACGGCGATCATCGAGGCGATCACCACCATCGACAGTGCCAGCATCAGCGTTTGGTTTACCCCGGCCATAATGGTCGGCATTGCCAATGGCAACTGCACTTTAAACAGCAGTTGGCGCGGGTTGGCACCAAAGGATTCAGCGGCTTCAATCAGATCTTCCGGCACCTGCTTAATGCCCAGAATGGTCAGACGCACGATGGGCGGCAGGGCGAAGATAATGGTCACCACCACTCCCGGCACGTTACCGATACCGAACAGCATGACGATCGGCACCAGATAGACGAAGGCCGGCGTGGTTTGCATGGCGTCCAGCAACGGTCGTATGACCTTGCCTGCGTGCTTGCTGCGCGCCAGCCAGATGCCGAGCGGCAAGCCGATGACGATACAGAAGAACAGGGCAGTCAATACCAGCGCTAGCGTCACCATGGCCTGTGACCAGGCACCAATAGCGCCGATGGCAATCAGTGAGACCAGCGTGGCGGCCCCCATACCGAGGCTGGAAAGCTGCCAGGCAATCAGCGAGAACAGCAAAATGGCTACGGGTGCCGGCATACCCAGCAGCAGTTGTTGAAAACCGCTGAGGATAAAGTCAACCGGTACGCGGATCCCCTGGAACAGCGGACGAAAGTGTAGCACCAGCCAATCAATGCCGTGGGTTACCCAGGAGTCAAACGGCACCCAGGTCTTGTGGAACGGATCCAGCAGGTTGAAATGCTCCGGCTGGGCCGGTGCGCTGTTAAGCCAGTCGGAACCTTGAGCGGCCTGATTCGCGGCGTCATGGCTAGCCGGTGGTGGCGCGCTGGACCAGGCGTCGCCAGCGGCGGGGGCTGAATTTGCGGCGTCAGTGGTCGGTGCGGCACTGGCGTCGGCAGGCGCAGTGGCCCATGGATCCTGTGTAGTATCACTCATTCGTTGGGCCCTCTTTATCCAGGGCCTGCAACAGCATGGCCTTGGAAATAATTCCGATATAGTTATTTTCTTCGCAGACCACAGGTACCGCGCAAGGTGCCAGAGCGACCAATGAAATCAGTTCGCTTAGCGGCATATCGGCCGGTACCGGGGCGGGAGCTTCCAACAGGGCGTCATCCAGCGTCAGGTTGGCCGCCAGCGCCTGCTTGAGCGAATCTACCGACACCACGCCGATAAATTTCTTTCCGCGTTCAACAACATAACCATAATCGCGGTCTTCATCCCGCAGCAGCTGTAACGCTGAGCGCGGACCAAAACCGGGGGTTTTACGAATAAGCGCGACCGGACGACGCTTGGCGATATCCTTGGCGCTGAAAACATGGCTGACATCTACGCCACGGAAGAAGGTGCGTACATAATCGTTGGCCGGATTATTTAATATTTCCTCCGGCGTGCCGACCTGAATCACCTCACCGCCCTGCATAATGGCAATACGATCGCCAATACGCATAGCTTCGTCCAAATCATGGGAAATAAAGACGATGGTACGCTGATGTTGGGCTTGTAATTTGACCAGTTCATCCTGCATTTCGGTACGAATTAATGGATCAAGTGCTGAGAAAGCTTCATCCATCAATAATATATCTGGATTATTCGCCATGGCACGGGCTAATCCCACGCGCTGACGCATCCCACCGGAAAGTTCATCGGGATAAGAATGAGCGTAATTCTCCAGACCGACCTGACGCAGAGCCTCAAGGGCTTTTTCCTGACGTTCCTGCGGCGGAATGCCGGCTAATTCCATGCCGAATGCGGTGTTATTCAAAACATTCATATGCGGCATTAGAGCGAATGATTGAAACACCATGCTGATTTTATTTCGACGTACGGTTCGCAGCGCTCTTTCGGATATTTTCGATATATCCTCACCGTCAATCAGCACCTGGCCGCGGGTGGGTTCTATCAGACGATTGAGAAGGCGTACCAGGGTGGATTTTCCTGAACCGGAAAGCCCCATGATGACGAATATCTCGCCTTCTTCAATGGCCAGAGAGGCGCCTTTTACGCCTAGTGATAACCCGGTTTTTTCAAGCAGTTGATCTTTTGTCAGACCTTTCTCAATCAGTTTGAATGCGCGATCCGGATGCTCGCCAAATATCTTATACAGATTCTTTACTTCGAGTTTAATTGCCATGCAATTTGCTGTTTCCTCTGATGAATTATCAAGCGATAAAAAATGTCCCAATAGAAAATAATAGTCCCCTATACCCTAACACAGTGAATATCTGAGACAACCCTCAATGTCTGATGAATGGGATATTAGCGATTTACATCAACTTTTCGATTGGTTATGGTAGTGCGGTGGGTATTCAATTATTTTAATCTGATATTCTCCTTAAATGATTGGTTTTAGGTAAGAATAATCCTGATGCAATAATCTTGTTATTTCCCCGCTCGGGGCTGAATTCAGACAATAAAAAACCCGACCATAGGCCGGGTAAAAGTCATCAGTATTTCATTAATTTCAACGACAGGTGCCGATATCGAGGGGATATCGGCACATTCATATTACCCGCTTAATATGACAGCCAGATGTCAGCTTAAACCTTGCGATACAGGCGGCGTGGATGGCCGATATTGCCGTACATCATCTCTACGCGCACGAACTGGGTAGCGACGCAATATTCCAGATAACGTCGGGCGGTGGTTTTGCTGATACCCACCTGTTTGACCACGTCTTCCACCGCGTGCGCCGCCTCCGGCTGTTCGATAAACAGTGCCTGCACCAACTCCAGCGTATTGGTTTCAATGCCCTTGGCACTGGGCTCGCTGGAGAACTGTTTGGATTGCAGGTTATACAGTGCGTCGACGTTGCTTTGGTCGATCACCTTAAAGGTACGCTGGGTTTGAACAAACTGCATAAAACGCTCCAGCGAGTTACGCAGCCGCTTATAGGATACCGGTTTAATGATGTAGTCGAAGGCACCGTTGCGGATCGCCTGGCTGCAGGTATTCATATCGCTGGCGGCGGTAATGAAAATCACCGAACAGCCGGGGTTTTTCACCGCAGTTTCTTCCATCAGTTCGATGCCCTGGCCGTCCGGCAAAAAGTTATCCAGCAGGATCAGACGTGGCTGGTGGGCCTTGACTTTGGCTCTGGCCTCGGCCAGTGTGGCGGCATAAGCCACCGCCCGCAGAGCAAAGTTCTGCTCGATAAACTCGGCGTGCAGCGTGGCCAACTGCGGCTCATCTTCCACGATCAAAACGTCCAGTGCTTCTGGTTGCATCATTCGGGTGCTCGAAACGGGTTATAAGGTTTTAGGGATAAATAAAGAAAAAATGGCCCCGTGCGGCTCGTTGTCCGACACTTCTATACTGCCATGGGCCTGCGCTACGTGGCTGGCGACCAAATGTAAACCTATGCCATGGTCACCTTTGTCATCTTTGGTGGTGATGCCTTGCTCGAACAACGTATCACGCACCTCGGGTGCAATGCCGGTACCGCGATCGGCCACTTCAATCACTAGCTCATTGCTGTTATCGCTAATATAGAGTTCTACCGCCTCATGTGGCGTGGTGCAATGCAGCGTAGCGTCTACCGCATTATCCAGCAAATTGCCGATGATCGACATCAGTTCGGTTTCATTCAGCGCCGCCGGGATTTGCCGTAGCTGACAGGCGGGATCGAAACGCAGCTCAACGCCTTTCTCCTTCGCACTGGAGTACTTGCCCAACAGCAAACCACAGAGTGCCGCTGAACTGAAACGCTGTGAAATAAAGTCGAGGATCTCCTGTGCGCCTTCCGATTGAGCCTCCACATAGCGGATCGCCTCGTCGTAGCGCTGCATATGCAGCAGCCCGGCCAGGGTGGCCGTCCAGTTAAGCTGCTCATGGCGCATGATACGCAGGTTGTCCGCGTAGCGTTTAACCTGGCTGAGTTGGCTGCTCAGGGTATTGATGTCGTTCTTGTCGCGGAAGCTGATCACCCAGCCCTGCAACTCTTGTTCCTGCATGATACGCACCCGGCTGGCGATCACCCGCACGTGGTTAAAGCGACAAACCTCGTCATGAGTGTCGTGCCCCAACTGGGAAGCGCCGAAGAAGTCCGGCTGTGACAGGATAATCTCGCCGATATTGCGGCCCATCAGAGCGGCGGCGGGCTGGCGCAGCTCCAGCAGTTCACGCGCCGCGTGGTTGATGGTGATGATCCGAAGTTGCGGGTCGATGGCGATGACGCCTTCATAGATGGCTTCCAGCAAGGCTTTTTGCTGACGCACCAGCAGCGCAATTTCTTTGGGTTCCAGCCAGAACATCTGGCGTTTTAAATTCTTCGACAGCAGCCAGGAAAAAACAAACAGGGCGATTAATAACAGCACAATGGATCCGACGATTTGTGTCAGGGTTCTGGCATTTAGATTGTCGATATGGGATTTCAGATAACCGACCGAAACAATGCCGATGACGTTATTATGCTCATCCATAATGGGCGCTTTACTGCGCAATGAAATGCCGATGCCCCCTTTGCGGATGGAAATAATACTTTTCCCTTCCAAAACTTCTTTGTTATCACCCCCGACCATCGGGGTGCCAACAATATTGGCGTATTCAGAATGATAAAGGTGCCGGGTTTGCTTATCGCCGATGACGATATAGCTGGCATCGCTGCTGGCACGTATTTTTTTCACCAGCTCGGCAATTTTAACCGGGTCGTTTTGTTCCACCGCGTTGACCAGCGAGGGGATCAGGGCAATTTCCCTTGCCTGCACCTGCGCTCGCGCGCCGAGATCGCGATGCAGCTGGGCATCGAGCTGATAGTAGGTGTAAGCACCAATAAAGGTTAACAGTACGCAGGAGAAGGCAACCAGGCACAGGAACAGCTTGATTTGAAATGAGAGCTTTATGCGCATGGTTTGGGAGGCACCCTGAGAGATCCTGAGCGCTTACCCTATCATGAGTCGCCGTTAATGTAATATTGCGCCGGATCAACTTGTGATCGCCGCCACGGGTTTATTCTTGGCGGGTCGCTGCATTCACGACTGCAATAAAAGTGATAAGTTTTAAAGTCAAAATAACGTTAACACCATTAAATCTACGATCTATTTTACATAACCTCAATTAACACCATAGAAACCATAACCACCATTAAAAACCCTTTTTTATTTTGAACAAAATCACAGCAGATAATCCGTGCATTTCTCTATGATGGCTGAACAAACTAATAAGAGGCCAGATTATGAGCACAACAGATGATTCTTACCTCGTCGCCAAAGATAAAGCCGCTGAAATACCGTTGCGTGAAAAATGGTGGCACATACTGGATAACTACAAAGTAGGGATTATTCCGTTGCCGTTCTTTGTTCTGGCCGGCGTGCTTATTTTGCTTGATTGCCTTGAAGGGAAATTACCCAGCGATATCGTAGTGATGGTTGCAACGCTGGCCTTCTTTGGTTTCGCCTGCGGTGAGTTCGGTAAACGCCTGCCGCTGATCGGCAAAATGGGGGCCGCGGCGATCTGCGCCACCTTTATTCCTTCCGCGCTGGTGCATTACGGCCTGTTGCCGGATGTGGTGGTGGAGTCGACCACCAAATTCTATAAATCGACCAATATTCTGTACCTCTATATCTGCTGCATTATCGTCGGCAGCATTATGAGTATGAACCGTCAGGTACTGATCCAGGGCTTCCTGCGCATTTTCGTACCGATGCTGTGCGGTGAGATTGCCGGCATGCTGGTGGGCATGGCAGTCGGTATGGCTCTTGGACTGGAACCCTTCCAGATCTTCTTCTTCCTGATCTTGCCAATCATGGCCGGGGGCGTCGGTGAGGGCGCGATCCCGCTGTCGATGGGCTACGCGGCAATTTTGCATATGGAGCAGGGTGTGGCGTTAGGACGTATTTTGCCGATCGTGATGCTCGGCAGCCTGACCGCCATTGTGCTGGCCGGCTTGCTGAATCAACTCGGTAAACGCTATCCGCACCTGACCGGTGAGGGTAGCCTGATGTCGAGCCAGCAGGGCGACAGCGAAATGAGCGCAGTGGATAAAATCAGCGGCAAGGCGGATGTCAGTACCATTGCCTGTGGCGCGCTGTTGGCCATCCTGCTGTATATGGTAGGAATGCTGCTGCACCGTATGATTGGGCTGCCTGCACCGGTTGGCATGCTGTTCGCGGCGGTAGCGGTGAAGCTGGCACACGGCGTTTCCCCACGCATTCAGGAAGGTTCGCAGGTGGTGTACAAGTTCTTCCGTACGGCGGTGACCTACCCGATTCTGTTTGCCGTTGGCGTAGCCATCACCCCATGGCAGGAACTGGTTAACGCTTTCACTCTCCAAAACCTGGTGGTGATTGTCAGCACCGTTTCTACCCTGGTGGCGACCGGCTTCTTCGTCGGCAAAAAAATTGGTATGCACCCGATCGACGTGGCGATTGTCTCCTGCTGCCAGAGTGGGCAGGGCGGCACCGGTGATGTGGCCATCCTGACTGCCGGTAACCGTATGTCGCTGATGCCGTTTGCCCAGATCGCCACCCGTATCGGCGGTGCGATCAACGTCTCACTCTCTTTGTTAGTGCTGGCTAAATTCTTCGTATAACAAAAAAACCACAGTTTTCTTTGCCTTTCCCCGCCCCCGCGGGGATTTTTTTTGCCTGTGTCATCGCTCCTGCGGGCAGGCTATGGGTTTTGCGTCAATACTTAGCGCTGTCAAATTTACCATAAGGAGTCGTTATGTTCTGGAAAGGTTACCTGCTGGGGGCGGCGCTGGCCGTCATGTCGCTGCAAACTCTGGCCGCTGCGCCACAGGTAAAAATCCCCGCGCCGGGTTTTTATCGCATCATGCTGGGCAGTTATGAAGTCACCGCCTTGTCCGATGGTGTGCTCCGTTTGCCGGTGGACAAACTGTTGCTTAACAGTTCGCCAAAGCGGATCGAAGCCGCCTTGGCCGAGCGCCATCAGAAACAACCGGTGGTCACTTCGGTCAATGCCTATCTGATCAACACCGGCAGTAAGCTGATCCTGATAGATACCGGTGCCGGCAAGTTGCTGGGGGACGGGTTGGGCAAGCTGGTTGCCAACCTGAAGGCCGCCGGCTATCAGCCGCAGCAGGTGGACGAAATTTATCTGACCCATCTGCACCCGGACCATCTCGGCGGTTTGTCGCAAAACGGCAAGGCGATATTCCCGAATGCGGTGGTGCGCGCCAGTCAGCAGGATGCCGATTTTTGGCTGAGCGAGAGCCGATTGAAGCAGGCGAAGAGCGAAGACAAAGTCTCGTTTGAAAGGGCAATGGCGGCGATCAAACCCTATCAGGTTGCCGGGCACTTTAAATCTTTCGCCAGTGACGGTGAGTTATCTCCAGGGATCAGCGCGTTTGCGGCTCATGGTCATACACCGGGGCACAGCATTTATCTGGTCGGGAATGAAGGTAAAAAGCTGCTGGTGATTGGCGATCTTATCCATGTTGCGGCAGTGCAGCTTCCCGATCCGCGCGTTGCCATAAGTTTCGACAGCGATGCCAAAGCGGCAGTGGCTCAGCGCCTGCGAGTCTTTAGTGATAGCGCCCGACAGCGTGTGCTGGTGGGCGCTGCGCATCTGTCATTCCCGGGATTGGGTTATCTGAATCAGCAGGGTGAAGGTTACAACTGGGTACCCTTGGACTACGGCACCCTGTAAACCATTGACCGCCCTTATGGGCGGCTTGCATGATGACCTCAAACCGGCAAGCCTGCCGGCGCAGTGCCGACGAGGAGAGAGCAGATGAACACCACTACCCAACAGGTTGCCATCGTAACTGGCGCATCACGCGGCATCGGTGCCGCCATCGCCGAACGGCTGGCCACCGACGGCAAGACCGTGATCGTCAATTATTCAGGTAACCAGACCTTGGCCGATCAACTGGTGCGCAAAATTGAGCAAAATGGCGGTCGTGCGCTAAGCGCCAAAGCGGACGTCAGCGATGCCGCAGCGGTGGCAAAAATGTTTGATCATGTCGAACAGGCCTTCGGCGGCGTGGATATTTTGGTCAACAACGCCGGGGTAATTGCACTGGCCCCGCTGGCGGAAATGAGCGATGCCGATGCCAATCGGCTAATCGACATCAACCTGAAGGGTACCTTCAATACCCTGCGTGAAGCGGCGAAGCGTCTGCGCGACAATGGCCGCATCATCAACTTTTCTTCCAGCGTGGTCGGGCTGTTGCAACCGAGCTACGGCATGTACGCCGCCAGTAAGGCCGCCGTCGAGACGCTGACCAGCGTGCTGGCGAAAGAGCTTCGTGGGCGTAATATTACCGTCAATGCCATCGCACCGGGACCCACCGCCACCGGATTATTTCTGGACGGTAAAACGCCGGAGCTGATCGAACGTCTGGCGAAAATGGCACCGTTGGAGCGCCTGGGTCAGCCGCAGGATATCGCCGCGGCGGTGTCATTCCTGGTCGGTGCCGACGGTGCCTGGATCAACGGCCAAACCCTGCGTGCTAACGGTGGTATTATCTGATGCTTACGGCCAGTTTTTCCGCTACGGGATCGGGTATCCTGTGGCGGGAAATCCATCGTGAGGAAGTGTTTAATGGTAGGCCGTAGTAGAAGAAGGAAGGCGGGCAGCCAGATTGGCGATGGCGTCCGTTCACCCTGCAATAACGTTTGCCAGATCGACAGCGAAAAGGCGTGGTGCCGTGGCTGTTGGCGCACGCTGGATGAAATCGCCACCTGGTCGAGCGCCGATGACGATGAAAAACGGGCCATCTGGCAACGCATCCGGCAGCGTGCCGGGAATATCTAAACGATAGGGGCGCTGCATGCTGCGCCCGTCCACTGGTTATCGTTATAAGGCGAAGTTATTCGCCCCTGCTATTAACCTCAGAAATCCCAGTCATCATCCTCGGTATTGACCGCTTTGCCAATCACGTAAGACGAGCCGGATCCGGAGAAGAAATCGTGATTCTCATCGGCGTTTGGCGACAGCGCAGACAGAATCGCCGGATTGACCTCCGCCATCGACGGCGGGAACAGCGCTTCGTAACCCAGATTCATCAGCGCCTTGTTGGCGTTATAGTGCAGGAAGGTTTTCACGTCCTCAGTCCAGCCTACACCGTCGTACAGCTCTTCGGTGTAACGCACCTCGTTATCGTATAAATCCTGCATCAGATCGAAGGCGAAATTTTTCACCTGTTGGCGGCGCGCCGCGTCGACCTTCTCCAACCCCTTCTGGAATTTATAGCCAATGTAATAGCCGTGTACTGCCTCGTCGCGGATGATCAGACGAATCAGATCGGCGGTGTTGGTCAGTTTGGCGCGGCTCGACCAGTACATCGGCAGATAAAAGCCCGAATAAAACAGGAAGGACTCGAGGAACACGCTGGCGACCTTTTTCATCAGTGGATCGTCGCTGCGGTAGTGGGCCAAAATGATGCTGGCCTTTTTCTGCAGCGCACGGTTTTCCTCGCTCCAGCGATAGGCGTCGTCGACGTCTGGCGTTTGGCACAGCGTGGAGAAAATCGAGCTGTAGGAGCGGGCGTGTACCGCCTCCATAAAGCATATGTTGGAGTACACCGCCTCTTCGTGTGGCGTAATGGCATCGGCGATCAGCGCGGGTGCCCCGACGGTATTCTGAATGGTATCCAGCAGCGTCAGGCCGGTGAACACCCGGATGGTCAGTTGCTGTTCCTTCGGCGTCAGCGTGGCCCACGAGGGAATATCGTTCGACAGCGGCACTTTTTCCGGCAGCCAGAAATTGGAGGTCAGACGGTTCCACACCTCCAGATCCTTGTCGTCTTCGATGATGTTCCAGTTGACTGCGCGCACCAACTGCGCCGGTTTAGTGGTATTCATAGATTGCCTCACAGTGCACAGGACACGCAGCCCTGCACCTCGGTGCCTTCCAACGCCATCTGGCGCAGGCGGATGTAATAAATGGTTTTGATGCCTTTACGCCAGGCGTAAATCTGCGCGCGGTTGATGTCGCGGGTGCTGGCGGTATCGCGGAAGAACAACGTCAGCGATAGTCCCTGATCGACGTGCTGAGTGGCGGCGGCATAGGTATCGATAATTTTTTCCGGCCCGATGTCGTAGGCATCCTGGTAGTACTCCAGATTGTCGTTGGTCATATAGGGTGCCGGATAATAGACGCGGCCAATCTTGCCCTCTTTGCGGATCTCGATGCGTGACACGATCGGATGGATGCTGGAGGTCGAATTATTGATGTAAGAAATGGAACCGGTCGGTGGCACCGCCTGCAGGTTCTGGTTGTACAAGCCGTGCATCATGACTGACTGGCGCAGCGCCAACCACGCTTCACGGCCAGGGATGGCAATATTGGCGTCGGCGAACAGGGCGCGAACCCGTTCGGTCTGCGGCAACCAATCCCGTTCGGTGTATTTGCTGAAATACTCACCGGAGGCGTAGGTGGAATCCTCAAAGCCGGCGAAGGCGCTACCGCGTTCGATTGCCAACTGGTTAGAGGTGCGAATGGCGTGGTAAGCGACGGTATAGAAATAGATATTGGTGAAGTCGATACCTTCTTCAGAGCCATAGAAAATGCGTTCGCGTGCCAGATAGCCATGCAGATTCATCTGGCCCAGACCGATGGCGTGCGAGCTGCGATTGCCTTCGGCGATCGACGGCACCGAACGAATGTCACTCATGTCCGCCACGGCGGTCAGCGCGCGGATTGCGGTGTCGACGGCTTTGCCGAAGTCCGGCGCATCCATGGTTTTGGCGATATTCATAGAGCCGAGGTTACAGGAGATATCCTTGCCCAACTGGTCATAGCTCAGGTCATCGTGGTAAGTGCTGGCGCGGTTAACCTGCAAAATCTCGGAGCACAGGTTGCTCATGTTGATGCGCCCGGCGATCGGGTTCTCACGATTGACGGTATCTTCAAACATCATGTACGGATAACCGGATTCGAACTGGATCTCTGCCAGCACCTGGAAGAATTCACGCGCATTGATGCGTGATTTGCGGATGCGCTTGTCATCCACCATTTCGCGGTACTTCTCGCTGACACTGATTTCTGAGAAAGGCACGCCATACACCTGCTCGACGTCATACGGCGAGAACAGGTACATCTCTTCATTATTTTTCGCCAGTTCGAAGGTGACATCCGGGATCACCACGCCGAGCGACAGCGTTTTGATGCGGATTTTCTCGTCGGCATTTTCACGTTTGGTGTCGAGGAAACGCAGGATATCCGGGTGGTGGGCGTTGAGATAGACCGCCCCGGCGCCCTGACGCGCGCCCAGCTGATTAGCGTAAGAGAAGGCGTCTTCCAGCATTTTCATGATTGGGATCACGCCGGAAGACTGGTTCTCAATGCGTTTGATCGGCGCTCCGACTTCACGGATGTTGGTCAGCAAAAATGCCACGCCGCCGCCGCGTTTCGACAGCTGCAGCGCGGAGTTCACCGCACGGCCGATCGACTCCATATTGTCTTCGATGCGTAACAGAAAACAGGAAACCAGTTCGCCGCGCTGCTGCTTACCGCAGTTGAGGAAGGTTGGCGTCGCCGGCTGGAAGCGGCCGGAGATCATCTCCTCCACTAAATCTTGTGCCAGCGCGGTATCGCCTGCGGCAAGCCGCATGGCGACCATGCACACCCGGTCTTCGTAGCGTTCCAGATAGCGCTTACCGTCAAAGGTTTTCAGCGTGTAACTGGTGTAGTACTTAAAGGCCCCCAGAAAGGTCTCGAAGCGGAATTTTTTCGCGTAGGCCTGTTGGAACAGCTGCTTGATAAAGGTGAAGTCATATTGAGCCAGCACGCTTTGCTCGTAATAGCCTTCTTCCACCAGATAACGCAGCTTTTCTTCCAGGTTATGGAAGAACACGGTGTTTTGATTCACGTGCTGCAGGAAGTAGTGCCGCGCTGCTAACCGATCCTTGTCAAACTGGATACGGCCCTCGGCATCATAAAGATTGAGCATCGCGTTGAGCGAATGGTAATCCAGCGCGCTTGCGGCGGGCCGGGTCAGTTCTGTCGTTGCCAAAATGCGGTTACTCCCTGTCGAACGTTTGCAACGTCTTGTGTGGTGCCGAGCAACTCAAAGCGGTAAAGAAAAGGCACCTGACATTTTTTGGCGATGATGTCGCCGGCAATGCCGTACGCTGCGCCGAAATTGGTATTCCCGGCGGCGATAACGCCGCGCAGGAAAGCGCGATTTTGTGGATCGTTGAGAAAGCGGATCACCTGGATCGGCACGGCTCCTACGGCGCTGCCGCCGCCATAGCTGGGCACGATCAAAATATAGGGTTTATCCATCAGCAGTTTGCTGCGGGCGCCGGCGATAGGGATACGTATCGCCGGCAATCCCAGTTTTTCAACGAACCTGTGGGTGTTCTCCGAACTGCTGGAGAAATAGACCAGCGGGTTCATGGGCAACCTCAGGACGCCAGGGCGTGGGCCAGCGCGCCGATTTTGTCCGGCCGGAAGCCAGACCAGTGATCTTCACCGGCGATAATCACCGGAACTTGCTGATAGCCAAGGGATTTAACATGGTTCAGCGCCTGCTGATCTTGGGTGAGGTCGATCACCTGATAACCAATCCCTTGTTTATCGAATGCGCGATAGGTGGCGTTGCACTGGACACAGTCTGGTTTACTGTAAATAATAATGCTCATGATTCGCATTTACCTTTTAGGCTGAAGGAAAGGCGGACAGGTCAGATAACGGAGCATTGAACGGCGTTTCTGACGGCGTTACCAACCGCTACATGTTCCCTGCGGTTGATGGGTTGAATACTATATGTGGATATTTAATTTATCAACCACGCTATATATGGTGTTTTGGCAGGATTCACGTCGAAGCCGCATCAGGGCTGGAAAAGCAGAGGGAAAAATTTTTTTTGGTGGTTGTTGGCGGGAAACCCCTCTCGGGCGAGAGGGGGGAAAGTGCGGTTTCGTCATTGACGCATGCTGATGGCCAGGCGGTTAAAGGCGTTCATGATGCTGATGGCGAAGGTTAAATCGGCAATTTCCGCTTCGCTAAAGTACGTCTGCAGCGCTTCAAACGCGCTGTCCGGTGCGCCAGTTGCGGCGATCAGGGTCACGGAGTCTGCCCACTCAAGCGCCGCGCGCTCGCGGTCGCTGAACGCATGACTCACGCGCCAGCCCGCAAGTTGGTCCAGCTTGGCGTTGTCAACGCCACTTTCTCTCAGTGCTTTACCATGCATATCCAGGCAGTAGGCACAGCCGTTAATCTGCGAAACACGCATGAACATCAGTTCAATCGTCGCTTTGTCCAGCGCGCCTTTTTCCAGCGCCATCAGGGCGCTCACCATGCTTTTGTATGGCGCGGGTGAGAGTGCGGAATAGTTCAAACGTTGCTTAATCATGGTCAACCTCAGTTAGCGAACAGCAGAATAATGAGGCTACTTTAATGGCGATATGGACTATGCTATAGAGCCATAAAATGATTATTTAACCAGGCCATGATGCGTCAGTTTCTCTCCTCTTTGCGGCTGGATGCTCAGCTCGCAGATCCTTTGTACCGGCAGATTTATCTGCGAATTAAAGACGCCATTGCGCAAGGAAGCCTGCTGGCGGGCAGTCGGCTGCCTTCGGTGCGTGGGCTGGCGAGCGATCTGGGCGTGGCGCGGGCCACGGTGGAAAGCGCTTACGGCCAACTTATCGCCGAAGGTTTTCTGCAAAGCCGGGGGCAGGCGGGCACCTATGTTTCGCCGCAGTTGCAGAACCTGCCGGTGCGTGCGGCGCTGGCGGTGGAGCCTTTGCCAACGGTGATGGCAAATCCGCTGCATCCGAACGGCACCACCCAGCCGTTTCAACTGGGGCTACCGGCGTTGGATGCCTTTCCTCGCGCATTGTGGCAGCGGATTGTCGGCCGCCAGTTACGCACCAGCCCACTGGCTGCTCTAGCCCATCCTTCAACTCAGGGATTGCCTGAACTGCGTGCGGCGATCGTCAATTATTTGCAGCTTTCACGCGGTATCAGCTGCCGACCGGAACAGGTATTTATCTGCGCCGGCTATCAGGCGCTGCTGGATTTGGTGATCGGTACCTTGCTCAAGCCGGACGATCAGGTCTGGCTTGAGGATCCGGGCTATCCGGTGACGCTGCCGTTGTTTCAAGCCGCCGGCATGCGGCCGGTGGCGGTACCGGTCGATAAACAGGGCATGAATATTGCCACCGGCATGGCCAGGGCACCTCAGGCTCGTATGGCGGTGCTGACGCCGACCCATCAAAGTCCGTTGGGGGTCTCGCTTAGCCTGGCGCGGCGCATGGCATTGCTAGAATGGGCGCAACAGCAGACGGCATGGGTGATTGAAGATGACTACGACAGTGAGGTTCGTTACCACGGCAGGCCGTTGCCACCGCTGAAAAGTCTCGATCGTCAGGGGCGGGTGCTTTACGCCGGAACCTTCAGCAAAACGCTGTTCCCGGCATTGCGCATGGCGTATTTAGTGGTACCTGCAGGGCTGGTGGAAGCCTTTGGGCGCAGCAGTCGGCTGCGCGGCTGCGGTTGCCCGCCGTTGTTACAGGCCAGCGTGGCGGACTTTATAGAACAGGGGCATTTCTATCGCCATTTGAAACGGATGCGGCCAATCTACCGCCAGCGCAGAGCCTGGCTGGCGCAAGCGCTGGAACAACAGTTGAGCGACTATTTGACGGTGGCGTCGCAGGACGGCGGCATTCAACTATTGGCTCGTTTTAAACAGGATGGAGAGGATCGGCGCTTGGCGCAGGACGCCTGGCAGTGCGGGTTGTCAGTGCAGGCTCTATCGGACTGGCGAATCACAGAACCTGCAGGGATTGGTTTGCTGATGGGGTTTGCCAACTTTACTCAGCAGGCCGAGACGGAACGTGCGGTGGCCAGATTGGCTGAGTTGTTCAAAGGCAGAAATTAAACGGCCCACGGTTTCCCGTGGGCCAGACGCACATCTGTTTTATCTTTATGACTGCAAGGGGTGTTAACGCCGGGCCAGCAGTACGCCAAGGACGATGCCGACAGCGGCCCCGATCCCAACGCCCTGCCAAGGTTTGTCACGCACGTAGCTGTCGGCTTGTTCGACGGCATCGCGGGCATGCTGTGTCAAATTGCTGGAGCCATTGAAGCGCGCACGGGCATCGCGTAAAACGCCTTTTGCCTTGCTGTGCAGCTCTTTCAGTTCCTCCTTGGTCTTGTCACCGGATTCGCGTAGCACCTCATCCAGCGTATCCGCCAGCAGGGTGACGTCTTGATCGATGTCGCGTTCTACTTTTTCTGATCTCTTAAACATTCGATTCTCCGATTCGACACACGTCTTTTAAGTGTAGACCATTATTTTAAATGTGTTGGCGATCACGAAAAAAACGGCCTGTCCGATGGTCATACTGTCGCTGTACATTTGGTTACTCGGCGAAACCAATCACTCACGGAAGCGGCTCATCGATTCCTCTAGTATCTGCTTCAACGGCCCAACGGGGCTTACTGAAAAAACACTCTGAGGAATTAAAGATGAAAAAAGTATTAGCCCTGATCGTTGCTGCTACCATGGGTCTGTCTTCTGTTGCCTTCGCTGCCGATGCAGTAGTCCCAGCGGCTGCAGCTCCAGCTGCAACCACTACCGCTGCACCAGCCGCTGCTGCTGAGAAGGCTCCTGCTAAAGCTACTCATCATAAGAAGACGCACCACAAAGCAACCAAGAAAGCCCCAGCTCAGAAAGCTCAGGCTGCTAAAAAACACCACAAAAAAGCCGCCGTGCAGAAAGCTCAGGCCGCTAAAAAGCACCACAAAGCGACCACTAAAGCCCCAGCCCAGAAAGCCCAGGCAGCTAAAACTCACCACAAAGTAAGCAAAAAAGCCCCAGTACAGAAAGCTCAGGCCGCTAAAAAACACCACAAAGCGACCAAAAAAGCAGCGCCAGCCGCTAAATAAGTAAAGTCTTCGGGTAGCGCAGCATCCAGACGCTATATAAACACCCGGTTTTGCCGGGTGTCAGACTGATGACAAACCTCATACCTGCCCAGAGCGAGTAGAGGCCGATAAATAAAAATCAGGAAAATCAATTTATTGATTTTCGGCTGCTCACCACAAAGCAGGAAAAACCACGCTTTTTCCTGCTTTGTCAGCAACCAAACACCCGGTTTTGCCGGGTGTTTTCTTTTGAGGGCAAGCTCGTGATGATCAATCGTTATTTATTCGAAGTGATTTTCAGCGCCGTTACCCTGTGTGGGCTGATAGTCGCCTGGGAGCTGTTCCTGGCCGACGGTTTTCTCTGATTACTGCGCCAGCGTGGTTTCATGCAGGTGCCGCCAACTCAGCCCGGTTTGGGTCTGCTCGAACACCACGGTGGAGCTGCGTAGCGTTGCCGCCTGCCCAGGCAACATTTGCTTTTCACGGTAGCTGACCACCGCACCGGTCGGCCATTCGGCCACCAACGTCATCTCTTCTATAGTGATTTCCAGTCCCGGTTTAGCGGCACGATGAGCGTGGAAAAAAGCGCTCAGCGCGGCGAAACCCAGTCGACTGCCGTTTAACGCGATCATGCTGAACGCCGGGTCAAAACGTGCCAATAAGGCCTGTTCTTCCCCAGTACCTTTATCCAGCCAGTTTTCAATGGCGACATGAGCGTCGATCACTTCGGTAAAATATCGGTTCATCAATTTTCCTGTTGAGTATTGAGACGGCGCACGATGGCGCGGTTAGCGATGCGCAGACACAGCAGCAGTGGTACTAGCGTGCTGGCGGCGGCCAGGTAAAAACAGCTTTGGTAAGCGACGGCGGGTGAAAAATGTTCAAGCAACAGATTCAGCAGCAGGCTGAGCAGGGCAACCCCCAGGCAAAAGCTGAGCTGTCGATTGATATTCCACAGTGCGCTGGCATCCGCCAGTTGCTCATCGGCAATCTGCAGGAAAGCGCTGCTTTGCGCGGTGCTACTGCACAGGCTGCCGCCAAAACCCATCAGGGCGAAGGCCGCCAACTGCAATCCATGATCTCCGGCGTGGCTAATTTGCGACAGCGCCAGAATGCCCAGCCCCTGCAGCAGACAACCGGCGGTAAACAGCGGTCGTGGGCCAAAGCGGTTAAATTTCTTGCCGGTCAGCGTAATGGCCAGGAACGAGGCCAGCGACCAGGGGATCATCAGGCTGCCGACCTGCGCGGCGTGCATGCCCAATTGATTTTGCAGATACAGCATGGCGACCAGGCTGACGCCGATAAACAGGCCGGGGATGCATTGATAAATCATCATTGAAGTGCGCAGCAACGGATCCTGCATCAGCCGTAAATTCAGCAGCGGTTGGGCAATGCGCAGGCTGCGTCGCAGGTAATAGGTCAGCATCAATGCCCCGCCAGCCAACAACATCAGGCCCTGAAGCAGGCCATCGGCTTCACCCAGCCAGGTCAGCCCCAGCAGGATTAGCGTCAGTGCCGCGCAGGCGCTGAGCAGCCCATTAAGATCGAGCGGTCTGCGCTGCGTATCCGCTGCCTGCGGGCGTAACCACAGCGCGGCCAGCAGCAACGCCAGCGCCGCCAGCGGCAGGTTGGCGAAAAACACCCAACGCCAGTCAAGACTGTCGATAATCACCCCGCCCAGAGCCGGTGACAGCGCCGGTGCCAGCAGGCCGACCAGCATAATGGCGGCGGAAAGCCCGGCGCGTTCGTGGCTGCGATACAGCTGATAGGTCAGCGTTTGGCCGATAGGGATCAGCAAGCCGCCCCCCATACCTTGCAGTACCCGCCAACCAATCAACTCGCCAATGGAGCCGGCGTAGCCCGCCGCGGTCGTCGCCAGCATAAACAGTGTCAGCGACAACAGGAATACCCGTCGTCCGCCGATACGCTGTGCCAGCCAGGTGCTGAGTGGGATCACCAGCGTCAGGCCGAGAATATAACCATTACTGATCCAGGCCAGTTCACCGACCGAAGCCTGTAGGGCATGGCCGATCGACGGGTAAGCGACATTGGCGATAAACATGTTGATCAGATCGACAAAAAATCCGAGCAGATAGACGATTGCGACTTTGATGCGATAGGGCATGAGGCCTCCGGTTGAAGGCCCGCAGTGTAGCGGGTGGGAAACTGGGGATAAATCGGCTGCGAACGATTACACTGTCAAAATAATTTTGACAATAATAGGCAACACTATGCTTAACCTGCAGCGTTTGGCGATCTTTGTGGCGGTGGTGGATGTGGGGAGCTTCACCGCCGCAGCGGTGGCATTGGGGCAAACCAAGGCGGTGGTCAGTTTCAATGTCAAACAGTTGGAAAGCGAATTGGGCGTTTCGTTGCTGGTGCGCAGTACCCGGCGGCTGGCGTTGACCGATGCCGGTGAACGCTTTTATCAACGCTGCCTGCGGCTGCTGCAAGACGCGGAGAATGTGCTGGATGACGTGCGTCGCGATCACCACGGCCTGAGCGGGGTATTGCGTATCACCACCACGCCGGAATACGGCGCACAGGTGGTGGTACCGGCGCTGGCGGCATTTTCCCAGTTGCATCCGCGCTTGCGCATTCAGCACGTTTCTTCTTCTTATCATGCTGATTTGATTTCGGAGCGCTTCGACGTGGCGATCCGGCTGGGACAACTGGCGGATTCCAGTCATCACGCCGCGCGGCTAGACAGCTTTGCCATCCTGCCGGTCGCCTCACCGGCGTATCTGGCCCGCCATCCTGTTGGCTCGCTGGCGCAACTGGCACAGGCGCAGTGGATCGCCCACAGTCGATTGAGTTCCCCCTTGAACTGGCAGGTGATTACCCCGGAACGGCAGGCGGTGCTGTTCAAGGTTGAAGACACCGCCACACTGATGGGGGACAGCGCCGCCGCCCTGCTGGCTTTTGCCCTGCACGGTGCCGGGGTAGCATTGCTACCCGAATGGCTGGTGCGGCCCGCCATTGCCGAAGGCAAGCTGTGCCCGCTGCTGGCAGACCATCAATTTCCGGCGCAAAGCATTTATGCGCTTTACCCAAACACGCGTCACGTGCCGGAAAAGGTGCGGGCGTTTATTGATTTCCTGCGGGCGAGGGTAGCCACGGGCGAATAAACGTCATTATGGCCTCCACTGTCTTCTGGTGTACCCATTCACGCTGCGTGTTGGAGGAAGCGCATAACACCGCTGCGTCTTCCTCCTCTGCGGCCAGAATTTGACTGCCATTCGGCTGACACAGCGGAAGAAAATCGAAATGGTTACCTTTCGAGAGCCGCAGTGCATCAATCGGTTGCTGTCCTGCGTCTTTGGCCAGTGCGGCACCGCCAAGGCCGGGGAGCTGGCTGTCTGGTTCGAAACGTTGAGGTTCGATAACCAATAAAGGGGCGCTGAGCCGACGCAGGCTGGCAGGCAGCAGGTAAGGCACCATGCCGGGATCGAGGGCGACGGCAAAACGGATGCGCGGGTCGGTATAATCCGTATCAAATTGCCGGGCGGAGAGTGCGCCCAAATCAACCTTGGCCCCGGTATAGAACTGGCAGTTGGGTGACTGCGGGGCCTGTCGGCAGCCGCTGATGAAATCGGCCAGCCGGACTCGCCCGCCGATGGCGGCAATGGCACTGTAACCGCCCTTGGAGTGGCCGATAACACCAATCATCTGGCGATTAATGACTTTATCCCACTGGGGGGCGGCGGTGATGGCGCTGATCAAGGCGGAAATATCTTCGGTCTGTAACCACAATTCGGCGGAGAGCGCCGGGACAGAGTTGCCGGTGGTGCTGCCGGGGTGGTTGGCTGCTACGACAATTATTCCCTGTTGAGCTAACGCCGCCGCCAGCCAGGCCTGACTGGCATTATTGCCGCCGCTGCCGTGGCTGATAACGATCAGCGGAAAACGTCCACTGGCCACAACGGCATCCGGTTGGCTGTTGATACCGGTAAAGACTGGATTCGCCCCGATGATCCGTTGTTGATGGGTCTCGGTGGTGGGGTAGTAAATTTGGCTGTTCAACGAACGTGAACCGGCCTGAAAGACTTCATCGCGGGTGGCGACCTGATAAGGGGTCGCGCCGGCAACGCCGCACAGCAGTATCCACAACAATAACGCTCTGTTCATTTTCACTCCTCAAAATGTTGACCTGGGGAGGGTGGCATTGGCGGCGCTATCCGGCGACCTCGATCGCGATCCGGGTCGTTAAATGATTGTTTTGACAGTACACTGCCGGTTCTGTGTGAACACAACAAGATGCCAACAATGCCACTTATTCCGCTCACTTTTCTGTTTGGTTTGCTGTGCCTGGGGTTGCTGTGCCGCCTGGGACGACCGCGGGCGCAGCTTTGGATTTTCCAGCTATTGCTGCTGTTATGTGCCTGGCAAAGTTTGCTGGTGGGTGTCCGCTATGGTTATGGCGTGACGCAATTCAATGGGGTGCAACCCTTCGGTGCGGTGGCGATCCCTGCGTTGACCTATCTGGCCTTTTTGGTCAGCACCCAGGGTCGGCTTCGCTGGCGTGAGCTCGGGCACCTGACGCCGCTGGGGCTGACGCTGTTAGCCTATCTGATCGCGCCTTGCTGGTTGGATACCCTGATTGTTAGCGTTTATCTGGGTTACGGCGTGGCACTGCTGTATACACTGCGGCGCGGTGAGAACGGCTTACAACAGGTGGCGCTGGCGGAAAGCTGGCTCAGTTACCGGTTGTGGCGTGGTCTGGGCATGCTGTTGATAGCCATCGCGCTGGCCGAACTGGTGATTGCACTCGATTTCTCACTGTTCGATGGACGGCAAGCAGGCGTGCTGGCGACCATCGTTAACTTGCTGGTGGCCTTGAGCCTGTACCTGGTGCTGTCCCGTAGCCGCCCTCTGGATAACCCGGTGGAGCCACTGTCGGAGCCGACGACGGAGGTCACCGAAGACGAAGAGCAACTGGCCGAGTGGTTTGACCGGGTACAACAGCGGCTGCGGCAGGATGATCTTTATCTGGAGCCCGAGCTGAATCTGGCCCGATTGGCGCGCAAAGTGGGTCTACCGACACGTCGGGTGTCACAAGCCATCAATCGGCATGCGGGCATGAATGTGTCGCAATATGTGAATCAGCTGCGTGTCCACCAGGCGGCGCAGTGGTTACTTGCCAGTGATGATCCGGTGACCGATATCATGCAGGCGGCGGGCTTTACCACCAAGTCGAACTTTAACCGCGAGTTCTTGCGTATTTATGGCGTCAATCCGAGCGAATGGCGCAGGCAACAAACGCGTAGTTAAATAATAATTCGTTATAACTCTCACATTTATCATCGGATCCCATCGGGGTGTGCTGAGCACTGTTGCTTACCCCGTTCGATGCGAGCCATCTTCGATAACTGCAATCAGTTCCAAAGAAAAACATCTCCAGCTGAATAAACGTATTTTGTCGGTCGTGATGTTCACCTTCGTTTGCTACCTGACCATCGGCCTGCCGTTGCTGAGTTTAATCCTGCTATGTGTCGGCCGGGGGGGGCTGGGCGTGCTGTTGACGCTGCGTTTGCTGCTGCAAAACCGAGAAAATCCATAGTTAAGGATTATTCCTAAACCCACATCCATACCGAAAAATTTATTGTTTCATCTCATGATTACGGTAAGGTCGCTCAGCGGTCCAGAACGAGAGGAGAAATCGATGTATTTACGGCCGGATGAAGTGGCTAGGGTGTTGGAGAATACTGGCTTTGAGCGTGATTATGTCACCGACCAGTCTTATGGTTACCGCAAGGGTGAGCACTACGTGTATGTGAATCGTGAAGCGCGGATGGGCAGAACCGCGTTGGTGATCCACCCGGCGCTAAAAGAGAAAAGCGTGCATTTTGCCACGCCGACCTCGCCGGTACGCATCAGCAATCAGTACCTTGAGTTTCCCCTGGATTTAAGCAGCGATGCCCCGAGTGCGCGTTACGGCATTCCACACGGCTTCAGCTCGCGTGATGCGCTTTCGCGCTATATCTACAGCATGTTCCAGTAATGCTTCCCCCGCCAGCGGGGGACACACTTTTACCAATTCGCAATCGCTTCCTGATTAAAACGCTCATTGTAAGCGCGGCGAAACTGCGCCAGTTCGAAAGCGTCGATATCCAGATCGGCAAAGTAAAACAGCGCGGCCTCAGTGTGTTCGGCATGCAGTTCCGGCGATAACCCGGCGCGCACCAGCGTTTCCCGCCACAGGGCTATCTGGTGGTCATCTGCCTGTTTGATAAAGGTCAGGTAGATAAACAGCAAATAGGCCGCCTGGTGCATTTCTTCGGTGTAACCGTTGTTCAGCACGCGGATAAAAGTCTGGCTGTTGCGGCTGCCCATCTCCTGAATCATGGATTCAATCAGCATCGGTTTTACTTTCAGCAGGTGGGCCAGAGAGTCGATGGCTTTGCGAGTATCGGAAGTCAGAATACGGTAACCAATAATAAATACAACGATCAGGGCAGCGATGATGATCCAGGTCATTTATGATTTATAACACTCTCAGAACGCCAGTATTTGGCAGGAGGCGCTGTGTGACAGCGCCCGGTGTCAACGCTGTTCGCCGCTGAAATTGTCGGCTGCCCGCTGTTGATGACGCAGGTGGTGGTTGAAGGTGGCAGCATCCTTGGCCAGCGCGTCCAGATGGGCGCCCAGCATTTTGATTTGCTTCACTAACGCGTGCTGTTCCGGCACTGAACTGGCGGTGCTCAGCTTGCGCACCAGCTGCTCATTTTGCATACGCAATGCGACTTCACGCTGTTTAGCCTCTTCCAGCAACTGCTGCAGTGCCTGATAGCTGTGCTGCCACTCACGGTGCTGCTTTTCGAAGCTGGCCTGCAACTCGCTCATGGCATTTTGAAACTGGGTTTCCAGCTCGCGCATTTTCATGGGATCGATCCTTTGCGGCACTCAATAATGGTTTAGCAGTATAACGAAAACTACACAGAACCTCACCCGTTGACGACAATTGCGGAAAATTCCCGGCTTGCAACCGGGGCGCGCCGTCTTACAATCTGTTTCATCCCCGGTATTAAAGGCCCAGTCTAAGAGTGGCAGAAAGATGAGCAACCAGGACAAAGACTTTTTTGAGCAGGCGATGGCGGATGTCATCCCGTTATCCAGCGCCCCCGAGACCCTGTACCTTAAACCGCAGGAGACGATGGATAAAAGTGCGCGGCGTGAGGCGCAGGCGCTGCGGCAGGAAAACTTTCTCAGTACCGGTTTTCTCGAACTGATCCCTTGCGAAGTCCCGCTGGAATACAAAGGCGAGGGGATCCAGCAGGGGGTACTGGACAAGCTGAGCCATGGCCGCTATCCGCCGCAGGCCAGCCTGAACCTGCTGAAACAATCGGTGGAGGCTGCGCGGCAAGCGCTGTTCCGCTTTATTTTGCAGGCAGAAAAGCAAAACCTGCGTTCGCTGCTGATTATCCACGGACGCGGGCGGGAAGAAGAGAACCATGCCAATATCATTCGCAGCTATCTTGCCAAATGGTTGGCACAGTTTGAACAGGTGCAGGCTTTTTGTCGGGCGCTGCCGCGTGACGGCGGTGAAGGTGCCTGCTATGTCACGTTGCGCAAATCGGCGCAGGCCAGGGCGGATAATTTCGAGCGCCACGCCAAGCGCAGCCGTTAGAAAATAACAGCCGGCAGAGCGGCTACCGGCTGGAAGTGGCTATTTATTGAAGAATTTGTAGTCCAGTGAATAACGCCCGGCGCCGGTAACCGCCAGCAGCAGCAGCCCGCCGATAATGCTGATATTTTTAAAGAAGTTTATTTCGTTGCCCATCATTTCCATGCCGGTCATTTTCCAGAACGGGTGACCGATAAAGGCGGTGCAGAGAACATAAACGGCAAAAATAACCGCAATAGGCCGAGTAAATAACCCGAGAATAAGCGCGATGCCAAAAAAGAACTCAACCACCACGGCGATAATCGCCGCCAAATACGGCATTGGCGTACCATAACCCTCCATTGCCGTCACGGTTGCGCCAAAGCTGGTCAGCTTCATCCAGCCAAAAATGATAAACAGGATCATCAACAAGATTCGAGATAGCAGAATAACGCCGTCTTTTGAGCTTTCACCCATTTTGAACTCCTCAGCCACTGTCACAATTATGTTGTGTTGTTGATTAAATAGTAGACTAATATCAGCTTTGTTCTAGACCCTTCATCTTTCAAGCTGCAGCTTAAAAGCTATAGGGTATAAATTTATGTATTTTTAAGATGGGATAAATTTATGGATTTTGAAATTCTGGCAGATGAAAAACGTTTCTATATAAACGATCGGCAGGGAAAAATGATAGCCGAGATATCTTTTGTGCCGAGCGGCGATAAATTAGCCATTATCGATCACACTTGGGTGGATGAGGTGTTGAAAGGCCAGGGTGTCGGTAGAAAGCTGGTGGCGTTGGTGGTGGCGAAAATGCGGGCGGAAAACCGTAAAATTATTCCGCTGTGCCCGTTTGCCAAACATGAGTTTGACACCACGCCTGAATATCAGGATATCCGTGCCTGAAGGCTGAATCATCGGTGACTTTGGGGGAGGCAGCCTCCCCAATATTGGATATGTTAAGGATTTACTACGCAGGGCAATAATTATGCGGGTTTATGGGCAGCCAGAATAAAAATCATCGGGCGTTCTTTCTCTTCGTCCAGCGCGGGGTTTTCTGCGATTTGCCGTGCCGAAGGGCCCCATTCATTGAGGTAGTTCACGACGAAACCTTGCTGCACCAGCAGATTAAGGTAACTGCCGAGCATGCGATGCTGCTTGATCACCCCTTCCGCCAACCAGTTTGAAATGCGTTGACCTTCCTGCTGATAACCGTTGACCGGCCAGGATTTTTGCCCATTTTCGTCCAGCAACCAGCCCTGCTGTTTTGGTGCGGTGTAAATCGGGTGCTCAGCGGTGAAGATAAACTGCCCACCCGGCACCAGCGCCTGATAAACCGTGGCAAACAGCCGGGTCAGATCTTCGATGTAATGCAAAGTCAGCGAGCTGTAGGCTAGATCAAAAGACAGCGATGGTAATTGAAGCTGTTCCAGATCCTGTTGACGGTATTCAATGCCGCTATCCTGAGTCATCGCCCGTGCCTTATCGAGCATTTTCTCCGACAGATCTAATCCCAAAACGCTGGCGGCACCCTGTTCACGTGCGCTGCGGCAGAACCAGCCATAACCACAGCCGAGATCGACCACACTTTTACCCTGCAAGTCCGGCAGGACGCTACGGATGGTTTGCCATTCCGGTGCTCCGTCCAGCCCCTGTACCGAGCGGCTGAGCTGGGCATAGCCGTCGAAAAAGGCCTGATTGTCATAAATGTTTTGCGTCATAACGACTCCTGTTTGAGTAAATCGCTGCCGTAAATTTAGGCAGCGTCGTCATGTTATCTGCACATCTCGCTGATTTCCATGTTAAATAAGTAGGCTTGATAGGGCGCAGCTTGGCGTCAGGCGATGGCGTCCAGCGATTTGGCCATAGAGGCTGGCGTGGCTGGAGTCGGCATCATCTATCTGTTTGAGGCTTGGTTAAGGCCATATTTAACCCGTGGCGATTTGGAGCCGGTGCTTGAAGCCTGGTGGCCACAATTTTCCGGTCTCTATCTCTATTATTCTGACCGCCGATTTATTCCCGCGCCATTGCGGGCCTTTATCGATTTTATCAAACAGGCGCAGGACCACGGCTGACAGGGTTGGCGAGGTTAGACCAATCGATGCTCATGCAGCTTGATGGTATTCATGATGCTGTCCATCATCACCTGTACCCGATGGGGTAACACTCCACGTTGGCGGTAAATCAGGTACGCCTGCACACCCGCCTGCGCGTTTTGGATCATAAAAATTTTTCAGTTTTATTTTTCTACAAATCACCCCGCCAGCCCGCGCCGCTGCTGGGGTTTTGCGAACAGGGCCAAACTGAAAACTTTGAAACGGATTTCAGGTTTTTACAGTTTTGACGATCTCGGCAGGATCTCGCCAAAAATCCAGTTGATTGAAAGTTAAGGGAAAAGTTTGTTTTACGTGAGTTTTATGCTTGCTGATAGGGATCGTTAGAGTTTTGGAGGAAACCTCATGACGCCAGGCGCCGCAAGGTTTCGAGGGCTGTTAAGGGGTTTAAGTCAAACTGAAAAATCTGAACAGCAGGGAGCTAACAAAAAACCCGCATGTTAATGCGGGCTTGCTGGATTCAAAAGGTTTTACTTGGGCGCTATTTCACTAAACTTAAAGATAAACTCTGGTTCTTCAAGCCCACCGCTTAAGCCCATGCTCGACTCTCTGATGCAGCTTTCATTGTCTGCTATGAATCGGCCAGAAAAGACAACGTAATCGCCTTTCTTAAGGTTTGAAGCAGCATTGAAAATTGGAGTCCTGGGAGTTAGCAAGGTGTTATCAGAGATATCAGATAGCGCGTTATTCCAAGTTTTTACCGAAATATCGCGAGTAAGTTGAATGGTTAACACCCCTTTACCGTCACTATTAGAATCAACGGTATCAACTTTACCGACCCAATCTTTTACCGATTTATTCTTCAATAAACCACATAAGGCGTCTGTACGGTCTGCTTTAACTCCGCCTTTTTGCATGTCATTGGCGGAAGCTTTCGAGCCACTGATTGCCTGCTCAACAATTTGAATGAAGCGTTTTTCCTGATCAGGGTAACTATCTTCTACCCTTTCCTTTTTGGGTTGCTCTGTAGTTGTACTGCTAGAAAGCGCTGTTGTGCTGGTAGTCTGTTTGTCCTTACCAGAGATATAACCAATTACAATAAGAACAACGAAAATTATTAAAACCCATTTTAGAAATTTTTTCATGAAATCCTCTATAAATCTCCATATTAAGGAAAGCTAATGTTAACCCTTTGAGGGGTTCGAAAAAAGCCCATAGTGAGCTGATTGATAGGGATCTCTCAGAGCCAAGGCGGTTATTGTTATGTCGCCATTTTGTCGCCACTGTAAAGAAAAAGGGGCTACGCTTTCACGTAACCCCTTGTTTTATTTGGTGGAGCTGGGGGGATTTGAACCCCCGTCCGGAATTACTACACCGTCGGCACTACATGCTTAGTCCAATCTTCACATTCGCCGGTCAGCTGCGGATGGACACGCCACTAACAAACTAGCCTGATTGGGTTTAACGCTTCAGCCCCAGGCAGGACATCCACGCGATCTCTTTTGGGTTTGACCTCTCTTGATCCCCGTCCTAAGAGCGGAGGCTAGGGAGAGAGGGAATCTTCAGTTTCTTAGGCTGATTAAGCTGCTAAAGCAGCAGATTCGAATTGCGAGTCGTTTGCAATTATTTTTTTTGCGGCTTTTAACGAGGCAAACCGCCCCTCGGCATGCTCCTAAGGCCTCACAATCCCGTCGAATCCAGAATCAGCCCCAAGTTACGTCGCGCAGTATAACAGAAGTTTTACCCGATAAGCCAGTGGCTTATCGGTTGGCGTGTTTCATGATACGGGATTTCGCCGTCTGCCATTCACGATCTTTGATGTCATCGCGCTTATCGTGTTCTTTCTTGCCTTTGGCTACGCCGATTTTGATCTTGGCCCAGGCATTTTTCCAATACATGGACAAGGCAACCACGGTGTAACCGTCACGGTTTACACGGCCGAGCAGTGAGTCCAGCTCACGTTTTTTCAGCAGGAGTTTACGGGTACGTGTCGGATCGCAGACCACATGAGTAGAAGCTACGTTGAGCGGTGAGACAGTGGCGCCAAACAGGTAGGCTTCACCATCGCGGAAGGTCACGTAGCTGTCACTAATGTTGGCTTTGCCGGCACGCAGTGATTTGACTTCCCACCCTTGCAGGGACAGGCCCGCTTCGAATTCTTCCTCAATGGAGTATTCGAAACGCGCTCGCTTGTTTTGCGCAATGGTGGCAGAGCCGGGTTTGTGTGCTTTTTTCTTTGTCATAGTGCGTTCATTATACTGGATGCGTCAGCGAAAGAAATCCTTTACCTCTCAGCACCTGCGCAATTTTTCGCATTTTTGGCCTCCGCGTTGCATAGCAGATTTTTTGTTTGCCGATAGATAAATGGTATGATTTGTACGTTTTGTGTCTCACAGGAAATGATATGCCCCAGATCAGTCGATCTGCGTTAGTGCCATTTAGTGCCGAGCAGATGTATCAGTTGGTTAACGATGTTCATTCTTATCCCGATTTTCTGCCAGGTTGTACCGGTAGCCGGGTGATTAACGCGTCCAACAACGAAATGACCGCCGCGGTAGATGTTGCCAAAGCCGGTATCAGCAAAACTTTTACCACGCGCAATACGCTGCTGGATAATCAGAGCATCAATATGCAGTTGGTTGACGGCCCGTTCCGCAAGTTGATGGGGGGCTGGCACTTTACGCCGCTCAGTCCGGAAGCCTGTAAGGTTGAGCTGCACCTGGACTTCGAATTTACCAACAAACTGATCGAGTTGGCGTTCGGCAAGGTATTTAAAGAGTTGGCCGGTAATATGGTGCAGGCATTCACCCAGCGGGCGAAAGAGGTTTACAGTGTCTGAGATACGGGTTGAGGTGGTTTATGCCTTGCCGGAGCGTCAGTATCTGCGCAATGTGAAACTGGCAGAGGGCAGCAATGTTGAGCAGGCCATTATGGCCTCCGGATTGCTGGAACTGCGCAGTGACATTGATTTGCAAAGTAACAAGGTGGGCATTTATAGCCGACCGGCCAAGTTGAGCGATGTGCTCAATGATGGCGACCGGGTGGAAATTTATCGCCCCTTGATTGCCGATCCCAAAGAGCTGCGCCGTCAACGGGCAGAGAAGGCAAAAAAATAAGGCGCTGAGTGCGCCTTATTTTTTTATCAGAATTTTATCTTCCGAGTTGCAGCCTGTGACTGTCATGAAGAACTTGATTTGTCCCTCACGGGCCGGACGACAGTTCCTGTACTGATTACTTGGTCAGCGCAGGCTTGTTCTGAATATCGGTCAATACGCCCGCGCTGTTAAAGGTCAGCGTCAGAGTTTGCTGGGTGATATTTTCATGACCCGGCTGCTGGCGGAACACATAGAACCACGTTTGAGTACCGAACGGATCCTGCAGCATTGGGGTTCCCAATGTATAAGCGACCTGTTGCTGGGTCATACCTTTTTGGATTTTAGCTACGTCGGTTGACGTCAGGTAGTTCCCTTGGTTGATGTCAGGCCGGTAAACCACCTTCTCAAAAGTAGAACAGCCTGCACTCAGCATCACAAGAACCACAGCGGCGGCAGTCAGCGTTTTACAGCGCATAGTAATCACATTCCTTTAGGGCATAGGATGCCGATGATAATAGACCTTGCAGCAGTTGGAAACCTTTACAGGGCCCCAATATGACCTCAGGAAAGTAAAAAAGTTGAGCTTTTCTATGCAGCAAGCAGTTCTTTCGCGTTTGCCAGGGTATTTCGGGTGACTTCACTGCCGCCCAAAAGACGCGCCAATTCTTGCAAACGAGCACGTTTATCCAACGGTGACATCTGCGTTTCGGTTTCCGTGCCGTCAGTCTGCTTGCTGACAAACAGGTGCTGATGCCCACAACCGGCCACCTGCGGAAGGTGGGTGACGCACATGACTTGGGTAGATTCTCCAAGTTGACGCAACAGGCGACCAACAATGGCGGCCGTCGGGCCGCTGATACCAACATCCACTTCGTCGAAAATCAGCGCCGGGGTTTCCATCTTACGAGCGGTAATCACCTGGATGGCCAGCGCAATGCGGGACAGTTCGCCACCGGAGGCCACTTTTGCCAGCGCTTGCAGCGGTTGGCCTGGGTTAGTGGACACACAGAATTCGGTGCGGGTCGCGCCTTCAGCACTCAAATGCTGCGGCTCGAAGCGGACGTCGATATTGAATTTGCCGTGCGGCATGGAGAGTGCCTGCATGCTGTCGGTAATCAACGTGGTCAGCTCAGCGGCATAATGCTGGCGTTTCTGATGTAGTTGCTCTGCCAACAACAGCGCTTGTTGATGATGCAGCGTAACCGCCTCGGTCAGGTGTTCGTGGTCGTTTTCTTGCTGTGACAGCAGCTGTTGTTCAGCCAGCATTTGCTGGTGCAACTGCGGCAGCTCTTCAGGCGCGACGTGATGTTTACGCGCCAGGTTGATTTGCCGCGACAGGCGCTGTTCGAGTTCTTGCAGGCGGTTCGGATCCAGATCCATGCGATCGGCGTAGTGGCGCAGTTCATCGCTGGCTTCACTGATTTGGATTGATGCCTCTTCAAGCATATCCAGCAGGCCACTGAGCTTTTCATCCATGCCGACCAGCTCAAGCAGCAGGTGTTTGGCGGTATAGAGCTGGCTCAGCATATTACTTTCTTCGCTATCGGCCAGTAATTGCAGGGTTTGCTGGCTGATGGTCAGCAACTGGCCGCTGTTGGCCAGGCGTTTGAATTCGGTGTCGATTTGTTCAAACTCACCGGCCTGCGGCGCAAACTCGTTCAGCTCTTTCAATTGGTATTGCAGCAGTTGTTTGCGCGCGTCGCGCTCGATGGACTGCTGCTGATGATGAGCCAGTTCGCGGCAGCTTTGGTGCCAGCGCTGGTAAGCCTGTTGCATTTGCGTTAGCAGGGCGGGTTCATCGGCGTAGGCGTCGAGCAATTGTTTTTGGTGCTCTGGTTTGAGCAACAACTGGTGGGCATGCTGGCCATGGATTTGAATCAGGCGCTGGCCGAGTTCGCGCAGTTGCGAAAGCGGGACGGCGGTGCCATTGATAAAGCCGCGGGAACGGCCATCTGCGTTGATCACCCGGCGCAGCAGGCACTCATTGCTGTCGTCCAACTGGTTCTGCTCGAGCCATTGTCGTGCAGAAGGGGTATCCGCCAGTGAGAAACGGGCGCAGATATCGGCACGGGCGGCTCCCAGCCGGACGACGTTACCATCGGCGCGATTACCGAGGCATAGCCCCAACGCGTCGATGGCGATCGATTTGCCGGCGCCGGTTTCACCGGTAATCGCCGTCATACCCGGTTGAAAATCAATTTCCAACTCACGAACGATAGCAAAATTGCTGATGGTCAATTGCGCCAGCATGGGAACCTTCCTGTGTATAAAATCATAACTGTATTTCCATACAGTATAGACTGGTTTTATATACAGTAAAGAGGCTGGTGCAGTTTTTAGAATAATTTTTTTGACCAACCCAGCTTGGTGCTTAACGTATTGAAATAGCTGTAGTCCTTTGGGTGAATAAGATTCAGATGGAAATCACTACGGCGTATCAATACCTCTTCACCTTCCTGGATTGGTAACGCGATTTGGCTGTCGCAGCTGATCTCCAGATCGCTGCCAATCTGCGAAAACTTCAGCCGGATGGTGCTGTTGCCGTTGATCACCAACGGGCGGGCCGAAAGGGTGTGTGGGAACATCGGGACCAGCGCGATGGCTTCCAGCGACGGCGTCAGGATCGGCCCGCCAGCAGAAAGCGAATAGGCGGTCGAACCGGTTGGGGTGGCGATGATCAGGCCGTCAGAGCGTTGTGAGAAGGCGAAGCGATCGTCGATATACACTTCAAACTCAATCATGTGCGCCACTTTACCGGGGTGCAGCACCACTTCGTTGATAGCGGTGCTGATGCGGCACTGCTGGTTTTCTTTGTGTACGATGGTTTCCAGCAGGAAGCGCTGTTCATCGATATATTCGCCTTCCAGCACGTCGGCCAATTGCTGCAATGCGTTGTCGGGATCAAGATCGGTCAGGAAACCGAGATTTCCACGGTTAACACCGATAACTTTTATGTCGTAACGCGCCAGCACGCGCGCTGCACCCAGCATATTACCGTCGCCACCGACCACTACGGCCAAATCGGCCTTTTGGCCAATCTCTGCCAGGCTGCCGGTGACCGCATCTTTCAGCGCCAAATCCTGGGCTATCTGCTGTTCAACCATTACCGAATAGCCTCGGGCGACCAGCCAGTGAAATAACATCTCATGTGTTGCCAGCGCCGAAGGGTGACGCGGGTGGCCAACAATGCCAATACAGGCGAATTTTTTATTCATTGTTGTGATTTTCCTCACCGGGACCAGTTTATGCCCCACATTATGACCGGTTGACTTGAAACCCCGGTTTTGATCCCCATAATAAGCCAAGTTGCGAGATTAATGCTAAAACGCGGAGATATTCATGAGTAGTAAAGAACAGAAGACGCCAAACGAGCAAGTCTCGGAAGAAATGGAACAGCAGGAAGTCTTGCCGGAAGCGGCTGAGGGCGTCGATCTGCGGGATGAGCGCATTGCTGAGCTGGAAGCTCAACTGGCCGAAGCCCAGCAGCATGAACGCGACAGCCTGCTGCGTGCCAAAGCGGAAATGGAAAACGTCCGCCGCCGCACCGAGCTGGATATTGAAAAAGCACACAAGTTTGCTCTGGAGAAATTCTCCGGCGACCTGCTGCCGGTGTTGGATAACCTGGAGCGTGCGTTGGAACTGGCGGATAAAAATAATCCGGAGCTGACGGCGATGATCGAAGGTATCGAGCTGACGCTGAAGTCCCTGCAGGACGTTGTGCGCAAGTACGGTATCGAGATCGTTGGTGATATTAACGTGCCGTTCAACCCGGATGTGCACCAGGCAATGAGCCTGATGGAATCTGCCGATCACCAGCCGAACCACGTAATGATGGTGATGCAAAAAGGCTATACGCTGAATGGTCGCCTGCTGCGCCCGGCGATGGTCGCGGTTTCCAAAGCCAAGGCTTAAGCTAATTAAGTAAAGAAAAGGCACCCTCGGGTGCCTCAGACTGATGACAAACCTCATTCCAGCCCAGAGCGAGTAGAGGCCGATAAA
>NZ_JBQZFV010000021.1:0-62880 GCF_052691735.1 Serratia sp. NA_13 | reverse complement strand
TACTCTATTTTCAGCGAATGTTCCGAGATTGGTTCTGGTGGTTACAGAGGTAACGGCCGGAATGAAACAGAATTTGCCTGGCGGCAATAGCGCGGTGGTCCCACCTGATCCCATGCCGAACTCAGAAGTGAAACGCCGTAGCGCCGATGGTAGTGTGGGGTCTCCCCATGCGAGAGTAGGACACTGCCAGGCATCAATTAAACGTTATCGGTTTGACACCCGGTAATGAGCAGGATCGCCAAGAGCGGTTTTGCCACATCGAAAGATGTAACGTGAAAGAACCGGTGGAGCGGTAGTTCAGTTGGTTAGAATACCTGCCTGTCACGCAGGGGGTCGCGGGTTCGAGCCCCGTCCGTTCCGCCAATTATTTAAATTATGCCTGCTAACTTTAGCAGGCATAATGTTAAGCATGATTTAGGGGCGTAGCTCAGTTGGTAGAGCACCGGTCTCCAAAACCGGGTGTCGCGAGTTCGAGTCTCTCCGCCCCTGCCATATTGGAAACCCTTTGCGAAAGCGAAGGGTTTTTTTTTGCTTTCTGCTTTTTCAAAATCCTCGCTATTCCTCTGATAAATTGCCTAAAAATCCTGCCGAAACTGCTCCAAATTTAGACATTTTTAGCTGGATCCATGTACAAAATGGTTGTTATCCCGTGATGTGATGCCGCTCATTATTCCTGCCTGATTTTCGACTAAACCTAATGGGTGTCCGGGTCTTTGGATACCCACTTCACCAGAAAAATATGCAGCATACACAACAACAGTTAACACTGCCTGAAGCCACCTGGTCCCTGGGCAGTGCGGGGAGAACACAAAAATGGTTAAACGTCTGCTGTTAGCGGCCGCCATCACTGGCGCCTTGATAAGTACGGTACAGGCGGCACCGCTGGTCGTCGGTTTTTCTCAGATTGGTTCGGAATCGGGCTGGCGTTCTGCCGAAACCAAGGTGTCGAAACAGGAAGCGGAAAAACGCGGTATTACGTTAAAAATCGCCGATGCACAGCAAAAACAGGAAAACCAGATCAAAGCGGTCAGATCCTTCATTGCCCAGGGGGTTGATGCCATTTTCATTGCGCCGGTAGTCGCCACCGGATGGAGTCCGGTACTGCAAGAGGCCAAAGAGGCCAAGATCCCGGTATTCCTGCTCGACCGGATGATCGAAGTGAACGATCCCTCGCTCTATACTGCAGCTGTGGCGTCCGACAGTGTGCACGAAGGTAAAGTCGCAGGAGAGTGGCTGGTGAAAGAGGTTGCCGGCAAACCCTGTAACGTGGTGGAACTGCAGGGGACCGTGGGGGCCAGCGTCGCCATCAACCGCAAGAAAGGCTTTGCCGACGGTATAGCCAACGCTGCTAACGTTAAAATCATCCGCTCGCAATCCGGCGATTTTACCCGCAGCAAGGGCAAAGAAGTGATGGAAAGTTTTATCAAGGCCGAGCAGAACGGTAAAAATATCTGCGCCGTGTATGCGCATAACGACGATATGGCAATCGGCGCTATTCAGGCAATCAAAGAGGCGGGTTTAAAACCAGGTTCACAAATCAAAATCGTCTCTATCGACGGTGTGCCTGACATATTCAAAGCAATGATGAATGGTGAAGCCAATGCCTCGGTCGAATTAACGCCGAATATGGCCGGCCCGGCGTTTGATGCGCTGCTGGCGATGAAGAAGGAGGGTACCCAACCGCCGAAGTTTATCCAGACTGAATCGAAACTGTTGCAGCCAGATACCGCGAAACAGGAATTCGAGCTGAAGAAAAGCATGGGTTATTAATCCACTTACCGGCGGGACAGAAGATGGCCACATCTCAGACCACGTTATTGGCGATTAAGGGATTATCCGTTGAGTTTCCTGGCGTCAAAGCGCTGGAGCAGGTTGATATCACGTTACAGCGCGGAGAGATCATGGCGTTGCTGGGTGAGAATGGCGCGGGGAAATCCACGTTAATCAAAGCGTTAACCGGGGTCTATCAGCGTTCCGCCGGTGAAATCCTGCTGGAGGGGCGTACCATTGCCCCACACAGCACCGCACAGGCCCAGGTGTTGGGGATTGGCACGGTTTATCAGGAGGTTAACCTGCTGCCGAACATCTCGGTGGCGGCCAATCTTTTCATTGGTCGAGAGCCAACGCGGTTTGGTCTGATTGATCAAAAAAAGCTGCTGAGCCAGGCCCAACAGCTTTTATTGGGGTATGGATTACAGTTGGATGTCAGCCAGCCGTTGGGGAATTACTCGATTGCGATCCAGCAGATTATCGCTATCGCGCGGGCGGTCGACCTGTCAGCCAAAGTCCTGATCCTGGACGAGCCAACCGCCAGTCTGGATGCTAAAGAAGTTAGCATGTTGCTGGGTATTCTCAGCCAGCTCCGTACTCAGGGTATGGGGATGATCTTTGTCACCCACTTCCTCGATCAGGTTTACCTCATTTGCGATCGTATCACCGTACTGCGCAACGGTAAGTTAGTGGGGACCAAGGTTACCGCTGATTTACCGCGTCTGGAATTGGTACAGATGATGCTTGGCCACGCGTTTGACGAGTCGCTGCTCAAACGTGGTGAGCACGGGCTAACTGAGGCGCCATATCTGGTTGAATTCAGTGGCTACGGGCGGCGCGGCATGGTTGAACCCTTCAATCTGCAAATACGTCCGGGCGAGATAGTTGGCCTGGCCGGCCTGCTGGGATCGGGGCGCACGGAAACGGCTCAGCTGATATTCGGTATCAAGCCGCGTGATAGCGGCAGTGCGAAAGTTGAGGGACGTACGGTGAACATCCGTACACCTCGTAAAGCAGCCAGTCTCGGTTTCGGCTATTGCCCTGAGGACCGTAAAACCGACGGGATTGTCGGCGCTGCAACGGTGCGGGAAAACATCATTCTGGCTCTGCAGGCGCAACGCGGTTGGTTAAAACCCTTATCGCTGCGGGAACAAACCCGGATTGCCGAGAGTTATATCCAGCTGATGGGCATCCGCACTCCGGGGCCGGAACAGCAGATCCAATATCTGTCCGGTGGCAATCAGCAGAAAGTGTTGCTGTCCCGCTGGTTGGCGACCAAACCGCGTTTTTTGATCCTGGATGAACCGACACGCGGAATAGATGTTGGCGCACATGCTGAAATCATTCGTTTAATTGAAAAACTCTGTGATGAAGGGCTGGCGCTGTTGGTGATTTCTTCCGAACTGGAAGAGCTGGCGGGCTATGCCGATCGTATCTTGGTGCTACGCGACAGAAAGCATGTAGCGCAGCTTGAACATGACGCCATTACGGTACCTGCAATCATGCAGGCGATTGCCGCGCAACAGGGGGTTGAATGAACCTCAGGAGTTTTTCCATGTCCGGTGGGCCACGCAAAGTCAGATGGGTGTTCCCCGCTGGGGCAACGCAACTGGGGGCGCTGGCGGTGATTTTGCTGATTGACAGCCTGGTCGCCCCGAATTTCTTTTCCATCCACATTCAGGACGGTCGACTGTTTGGTAGCGTGATCGACATCGTTAACCGTGGCGCGCCGGTAGCGTTATTGGCGTTGGGCATGACGTTAGTAATCGCCACCGGGGGTATCGACCTTTCCGTGGGGGCGGTGATGGCGATAGCCGGTGCCACGGCCGCAACCTTGACCAGCGCCGGTTATCCGCTGGGCTACGTGCTGGCGGCTGCTTTGGCGGCCGGAGCGCTGTGTGGCCTGTGGAATGGCTTTCTGGTGGCGGTATTGCAGATACAACCGATTGTCGCCACGCTGATGCTGATGGTGGCCGGTCGTGGCATTGCACAACTGATCACCGAGGGACAGATCGTCACCTTTGAGCGGGAAGGGCTGGCGTGGCTCGGTAGCGGTGCGCTGATGTATTTGCCACTGCCGGCGATCATTGCTGCAGTGATGCTGCTGTTGATCTGGCTGCTGACGCGTAAAACGGCGCTGGGGCTGTTTATCGAAGCTGTGGGTATCAATCTGCGCTCGGCCCGCAATGCGGGGGTCAGTACGCGCTGGGTGGTGATCGCGGTATATGTGATCTGCGGACTCTGTGCTGCGGTGGCCGGGATAATCGTCACGGCGGATATCCGGGGTGCAGACGCCAACAATGCCGGGCTGTGGCTGGAGTTGGATGCGATCCTGGCGGTGGTGATCGGCGGCGGTTCATTGCTGGGGGGACGTTTTAACCTGCTGTTGTCGGTGGTGGGTGCATTAATTATTCAGGGGATGAATACCGGTATTCTGCTCTCCGGCTATCGGCCGGAGTTTAATCTGGTACTGAAAGCGATCGTGGTGCTGGCGGTGCTGATGGTGCAATCACCCAGCGTTTCGTTGCGTCAACTGCTTAGGAGAAAAAGGCCATGATCAAGCGTAATTTGCCTCTGTTGATGACGGTCCTGGTGTTCCTCCTGGGCTATGGTTTTTGCCTTACTCAGTTTCCCAGTTTTGCCTCAACGCGGGTGTGGTGTGACTTGCTGACCGACAACGCCTTTCTTGGCATCGTCGCGGTAGGCATGACGTTTGTGATCCTTTCCGGCGGTATTGATCTGTCGGTCGGCTCGGTGATCGCCTTCACCGGGGTGCTATTGGCCAAATTGATCGGCACCTACGGTATTGCTCCGGGTTATGCGTTTGTTATTGCGCTGCTGATGGGGGCGTCGTTTGGCGCACTGATGGGCTGGATCATCGATATATTGAAGCTACCGGCGTTTATCATCACGCTGGCCGGAATGTTTTTCGTGCGGGGCATGAGTTTTATCGTTTCGGAAGAGTCGATTCCCATCGATCACCCTTTGTACGCGACGCTGGCGAACTACGCCTGGAAACTGCCGGGCGGCGGCCGTTTCACGCTGTTGGCGTTGGTGATGCTAATGGTGGTAGCGGTCGGCATAGTGTTGGCGCACCGCACCCGATTTGGCCACAACGTCTACGCCATCGGCGGTAATCGGGTATCTGCGGCGCTGATGGGCGTACCGGTGCAACGGACCACGGTGCTGATTTATATGCTCTCAGGCACGCTGGCTGCGTTGTCCGGGATTATTTTCTCGCTGTATACCTCGGCGGGCTACGCGCTGGCGGCCAGCGGGGTAGAGTTGGATGCCATTGCGGCGGTAGTGATTGGTGGCACCTTGTTGACCGGTGGGGTTGGCACCGTATTGGGCACGTTGTTCGGTGTACTGATCCAGGGGCTGATACAGAGTTACATCACTTTCGACGGCACGCTCAGCTCCTGGTGGACCAAAATTGTCATCGGCATTCTGTTGTTCGGCTTTATCGGCCTTCAGAAGGCGATGAGCGCGTTTTGGCTCGGTAGACGAACCAAACCCCGGCATCCTCGCTTAACGCCGTCATAACGCCTTATGCCGTAGTATTTAAAGGTATTTTCAACAGTTGGCGGATCAGCGGCTGTTGATCGCTATTTTGCAGCCAAACGGCGTACAGCGGGCGGATTATCGGCGGAATGTCGGCAATGGCGGCCAACTGCGGGTAGTCCTTCTCCCATTGGCTGGGCAGGAAGGCGCAACCGCCGGTGGTTTCCAGCAGTTGTCGGGTCAGGTGTGCGGAGGTTGTGGTGAGTACCGGCAGGTTATCACCCTCCAGCATACGGCTCTCCTGCTGATGAAAATCCGCCCCCCATTCCAGCTTGATATAAGGCATCGGCGCATGTTTATCACGCAGGGTGGAAGAGAACAGCCGCAGCGAGAAATTGCCCAACAGCTGGCTGGCCAGTTCATCCATTTTTGGCGGCTCGGTGGTGATGAGCAAATCGAGCTGTCTTTCATGCAGCTGTTTTACCAAAGAGTGCCGTAACGCCACCCTGGCTTCCAGCTGTAATGCCTCTCGTTGTTGATACAACGATTGCAGCCACGGGGTCAGATAAGCTTCCCACAATGACGCGGTGGCACCGATGGACAGTTCAGTATGTTGCAGCGAACGCACCACCTCTTTTTTCGCCAATTGCCAGGTCGTCATCAGGCTCTCAGCATAGGGCAGAAGCCGCTCCCCTGCTGGTGTCAGACGGATATTGTTACGATGCCGGGTGAATAAATTCGCGCCCAATTGGGTTTCTAACTGGCGGATACGAAAACTAACGGCAGACTGCGTTAAGTACAAGGATTCTGCGGCTCGGCCAAAGTGACGCGTTCTACTGACCTCCAAAAAGGTTTTCAGTAATTCGGTATCCACACCCATCTCCAGAAATTTTTATCGTTAAGATTTAAATGTTTTGTTTTACACAATGTCAAGCCTATCTAATACTCCGCGCCATAAACAGCACGGCCATGAGAGAATTAGGAGCGTGTCAGATGGCGGATAGCTTCACCACGACCAGTCGTTTTTTTGATAATAAACATTATCCTCGCGGGTTCTCCCGTCACGGCGATTTCACCATTAAAGAAGCGCAATTGCTAGAGCGTTTCGGGTATGCGTTCAATGAGCTGGACGCGGGCAAACGTCAGCCGGTCACTGAAGAAGAACAGTTGTTCGTCGCAGTGTGCCACGGTGAGCGTGAGCCGGTTACCGAGCAGGAAAAAGTATGGGCTAAATATCTGTTGCGCACACGCCGCCCGAAAAAATTCCATACCCTGTCCGGCGGCAAGCCGCAGGCTGACGCGGTGGAAGATTACACCGACAGCGACGATTGATAACGATGGGGCCTTTGGGCCCCATTTTTACTCCAGGCTGCGGTGCAGCTGTAGCAACAGGCGATCCATACTGCGATAGCCAAGTGCTTCGCTCAAATGGCGCTTATCAATATCCCTATCTCCCGCCAAATCAGCCAGGGTGCGAGCCACTTTTAAAATCCGCTGCCAGGCGCGAACCGATAACCCCAATCGATTTAACGTCGTCTCAAGAAAATCTGCGTCGGCTTCGCTCAATGCGCAATCTCGCTCTACCTCGTGATTATTCAGCAGGGCGTTGATCTTCCCTGAACGGTTGAGCTGCCTTTCGCGTGCCAGCAGCACCCGCTCCCGTACCTGGGTGCTACTTTCACCGGTGATGCGTCGTTTGCTCAGCACGCCGGGTGGCAGCAGGGGGACCTCAATCGATAAATCGAAGCGATCGAGAAACGGCCCTGAAAGCCGTCCGAGATAGCGCAGGATCTGTTGTGGGGACGCGCGGTTATGTATGCCCTGATAGTGCCCGGTGGGGCTGGGATTCATGGCGGCGATCAGCTGCACTCTGGCCGGAAAGCAGACCTTGGCCGTAGCGCGTGAAATGACTATTTCGCCGGACTCCAGGGGTTCACGCAGGGCATCCAATACTCGCCTTTCGAATTCGGGTAATTCATCAAGAAACAGCACGCCGTTGTGCGCCATAGATATTTCACCCGGCCGCGGCAGAGAGCCGCCGCCGACCAGCGCGGCCATCGAGGCACTGTGATGCGGTGCGCGAAAGGGCCGCTGTCGCCATGGCAGCGCTTGCGTAGAGTGATGCAGCAGGCTGGCGACGCTGATGGTTTCCAGTGCCTCCCTGTCGGTCAGCGGGGGCAGCAGGCCAGTCAAACGGCTGGCCAGCATGGTTTTCCCGGTGCCTGGTGGGCCGACCAGCAACAGGTTGTGTCCCCCGGCGGCGGCGATCTCCAGTGCCCGCTTCGCCTGTTCCTGGCCCAGAATATCTTGCAGGTCGGCAGGTTCCTGCGTGGTCTCCGTTGCCTGCGGCGCGCTGGCTATCGGTAAGTCTCCTTTGCCCAGCAGAAAGGCGCATACCTCCAGCAGGTGTTCTGCCACCAGGGTTTCGCTTTGGGTAATCAATCCCGCCTCTCGGCCATTGGTGGCAGCCAGAATCAACTGCCTGCCCGCGTCCATTGCGGCCAGCGCGGCGGGTATCGCGCCACTGACTCCCCGTAGTGCGCCGGATAACGCCAACTCCCCAAGGAATTCATAACGGGCCAGTTTGTCGAGCGGTAGCTGCTCGGAGGCAGCGAGGATCGCCAAAGCGATCGGCAGGTCGTAACGACCGCCTTCCTTGGGTAAATCGGCCGGTGCCAGATTGACGGTGATACGCCGCGCGGGAAAGGTGAAACCATTATTGATCAATGCGCTGCGTACCCGATCGCGGGATTCTTTCACCGTGGTTTCCGGCAGGCCGACCATGGTCAGACCGGGTAGCCCGTTGCTGATATGCACTTCCACCGTAACCGAAGGGGCCTGAACGCCCAGCGTGGCTCGGGTATAGATAACCGCCAGTGACATATTGCTCTCCTTGCTGTAGGCAACATGATGCGGCAAAGGCCCTGCCGGGGCGCGGTAACCTTGGAGTATTTGCGTGGGAGGTCGTAATTAAAATAATGAATTTCATAAGGATAACGAATTTTTGTGCAGCACTGCGCAAGTGACGGCAATACCCCTTAACAATTACGTGAATGCTGCAACAAATTAGCAAGCTAACCAAGTTGCAGTGAGAGGGTTAATGGGTGTATTTAACAATTGAGCAAAATAAAAATAACTTTGTTAACAAAATCCGACCGCCGTTGCCTTCCGCTGCGGTAGCCGCTAAACCTCATGACCTCGTATTCCAGAGTAGGGATAACACTATGTTTGGTTGGACTCCGCTGCAACGCAATGCAGCCATCGCCAGCTTTTCAAGCTGGACGCTTGATGCTTTCGATTTTTTCGTGCTGGTCTTTCTGCTCAGCGATATTGCGCAATCTTTCCATGTCGGCATGGAGGAGGTAACGCTGGCGATCTTGCTGACGCTGGCGGTGCGACCGATTGGTGCACTGATCTTCGGCCGGGCGGCGGAAAAGTACGGGCGCAAACCGATTTTGATGTTGAATATCGTGTTCTTCTCAATTTTTGAACTGTTGTCCGCAGCGGCGCCTTCGTTGACGGTATTCCTGTTACTGCGGGTGTTGTACGGCGTGGCTATGGGGGGGATCTGGGGCGTAGCTTCGTCGCTGGCGCTGGAGACCATTCCGGATCGCTCGCGTGGCTTGATGTCGGGGATTTTCCAGGCCGGTTATCCCTTTGGTTATCTGTTGGCGGCGGTGGTGTACGGCCTGCTGTTTGAGGTGGTTGGCTGGCGCGGTATGTTCGTGATCGGTGCGGCGCCGATTTTGCTGCTGCCGTTTATTTACTACTGCGTACAGGAATCGCCGGTGTGGCTGGCGGCGCGTGAACGCAAGGAAAGCAGTGCCCTGCTGCCGGTCTTGAAAAGTCACTGGAAGCTGTGCGGCTATCTGGTGTTACTGATGGCGGCATTCAATTTCTTCTCGCACGGCACCCAGGATATGTATCCGGTGTTTTTGAAAGTTCAGCACGGTTTCGATCCTAAAACCGTCAGTATTATCGCCATTAGCTACAACATCGCTTCAATCATTGGCGGCGTTTTCTTTGGTTCGCTGTCGGAAAAAATCGGCCGCCGTAAGGCCATTATCATTGCCGCGTTATTGACCTTGCCGGTGATCCCACTGTGGGCATTTTCCAGCGGTTCGCTGATGTTGGGGATTGGCGCCTTCCTGATGCAGTTCATGGTGCAGGGGGCCTGGGGCGTGATACCGACTTATCTCACCGAACTGGTGCCGGCCAATACCCGTGCGGTGCTGCCAGGGTTTGTTTACCAGTTGGGTAACCTGATTGCTTCGGTCAACGCCACGCTGCAGGCGACCATCGCCGAACATCATGGCCAAAATTATGGCCTGGCGATGGCGATTATCGCCGGCACGGTGGCTATTGTCATTGCGCTACTGGTGTTCCTGGGCAAGGACACGCGCGGCAAGGCGATTTCGGGGGACGTTAAATCTTCGGGCGTGCAGGCTAACGTTTGAAATCAGGGCATTTTGCACGAGGTATGACCAGATTGCGCCGAATAATAACGCAAAAAAAGTGTTGTCATGCCGCGCGGGACTATGGTACCTCTGTAGGCATTAGTTCGAAACGAGCACAGTGAACAAACCTATTATGAAAGCCTTTGCCCAAGTGATTAGCCTAGTCGTGATTAGCGTGGTGGTGATTATTATCCCACCGTGCGGGGCTGCACTTGGACGAAGAATGGCTTAGAAAACAAGCCGGAATCGCAAGAGAACCCCCGCACCGAAAGGTCCGGGGGTTTTTTTATTGGCAAGAGAAAAGTGAAACGAGGATAACAATATGAATAACAAAACAAAATCCTGCAGTTGTCGAAGTAAGGCGGGGAAATAACTATGAACGGGGCTCAGTGGGTAGTACAAGCATTGCGTGCACAGGGAGTTGATACGGTATTCGGCTACCCGGGTGGCGCAATCATGCCGGTCTACGATGCATTGTATGACGGTGGGGTAGAACACTTGCTGTGCCGCCACGAGCAAGGTGCCGCGATGGCGGCCATTGGCTATGCCCGTTCCACCGGCAAGGTGGGCGTTTGTATCGCCACTTCCGGCCCCGGCGCCACCAACCTGATCACCGGCCTGGCCGATGCGCTGCTGGATTCCGTTCCGCTGGTGGCGATCACCGGTCAGGTTGGTTCAGCACTGATTGGCACCGATGCCTTTCAGGAGATCGATGTCCTCGGCCTGTCTCTGGCCTGCACCAAACACAGCTTCCTGGTGGAATCACTGGACGCGCTGCCGGGCATCATGGCGGAAGCCTTCGCCATCGCCAGCAGCGGTCGTCCTGGCCCGGTGCTGATCGATATCCCGAAAGACATCCAACTGGCGCACGGCGAATTACACCCGCACCTGATGCCGGTAGAGGAAGAACTGCACTACCCGGCAGCGGAGCTGGCGCAGGCCGTCGAATTGCTGTCGCAGGCGCACAAGCCGATGCTGTATGTCGGCGGTGGTGTTGGTATGGCGCAGGCGGTACCGGCGCTGCGTGAGTTCATTGCGGTGACCCAAATGCCCAACGTAGCCACGTTGAAAGGGCTGGGCGCACCGGACGCTGAGCAACCGTACTACCTCGGTATGCTGGGGATGCACGGTACCAAGGCCGCCAACCTGGCGGTGCAGGAGTGCGATTTGCTGATTGCCGTTGGCGCGCGTTTTGACGATCGCGTAACCGGTAAACTGAACGCTTTCGCCCCGCATGCCAAGGTGATCCACATGGATATCGATCCGGCGGAAATGAGCAAGTTGCGCCAGGCACACGTAGCGCTGCAGGGCGATTTGAAAGCTTTGTTACCGGCGTTGCAGCAGCCGCTGAGTATCGCTGCCTGGCAGCAGCGAGTGGTTGAACTGAAAGAAAGCCATAGCTGGCGTTATGACCACCCGGGCCAGCCGATCTACGCACCGCTGCTGTTAAAGCAGCTGTCCGAGCGCAAGCCGGCCAACAGCGTGATCACCACCGACGTGGGCCAGCACCAGATGTGGACCGCACAGCACATGACCTTTGAACGTCCGGAGAATTTCATCACCTCCAGCGGTTTGGGCACCATGGGTTTTGGCGTTCCGGCTGCGGTTGGCGCCCAGATGGCCCGCCCGGAGGATACGGTGATCTGCGTATCGGGTGACGGTTCGTTTATGATGAACGTGCAGGAACTGGGCACCATCAAACGCAAACAGTTACCGCTGAAAATCGTTTTGCTGGATAACCAGCGTTTGGGAATGGTTCGTCAGTGGCAGCAACTGTTTTTTGACGGGCGTTACAGCGAAACCAATCTCTCCGATAACCCCGATTTCCTGATGTTGGCCAATGCCTTTGGCATCCCCGGCCAGCGTATCACCCGTAAAGACCAGGTAGCAGACGCGCTCGACGCCTTATTCAACAGCGAAGGGCCTTATATGTTGCACGTGTCGATTGATGAACTTGAAAACGTCTGGCCGCTGGTGCCGCCGGGTGCCGGTAACGAAACCATGTTGGAGAAAATATCATGATGCAGCATCAACTCTCGATCCAGGCCCGTTTTCGCCCTGAAATGTTAGAGCGCGTATTGCGTGTCGTGCGTCATCGTGGCTTTCAGGTTTGTGCTATGAATATGGCTTCGGCGGCAAATACCGACAAGATTAATATTGAATTGACCGTTGCCAGCCAGCGCCCAGTGGATCTACTGTCATCTCAGTTGAGCAAACTGATGGATGTCTCCTGCGTTGAGATTCGGCAACAAACATCACAACAAATACGCGCCTGACGCGCGAGAAGGATAAATAACAATGACGAAGAAAGCCGATTACATTTGGTTCAATGGTGAGATGGTTCCCTGGGCTGACGCCAAAGTGCACGTGATGTCGCATGCGTTGCACTACGGCACTTCGGTGTTTGAAGGAGTCCGTTGCTACGACTCCCATAAAGGCCCGGTGGTATTCCGCCACCGCGAACATATGCAGCGTCTGCACGACTCGGCAAAAATCTATCGCATGCCGGTATCGCAAAGCGTTGATGAGCTGACGGAGGCCTGCCGCGCCACGCTGCGTAAAAACAATCTGGTCAGCGCTTATATTCGTCCGCTGGTGTTTGTGGGCGACGTCGGCATGGGGGTTAACCCGCCGGCCGGTTACAAAACAGACGTGATTATCGCGGCGTTTCCTTGGGGCGCGTACCTGGGTGAAGAGGCGCTGGATCAAGGCATCGATGCGATGGTTTCGTCCTGGCACCGTGTAGCGCCAAATACCATCCCCACCGCGGCCAAGGCCGGCGGTAACTATCTTTCTTCCCTTCTGGTGGGCAGCGAAGCGCGCCGCCACGGTTATCAGGAAGGGATCGCACTGGATGTTCACGGCTATATTTCCGAAGGCGCAGGTGAAAACCTGTTTGAAGTGAAAGACGGTGTGCTGTTCACCCCACCGTTTACCTCTTCCGCGCTGCCGGGTATCACCCGCGATGCCATCATCAAGCTGGCAAAAGACATGGGCTTCGAAGTGCGTGAGCAAGTGCTGTCGCGCGAATCGCTGTACCTGGCCGACGAAGTGTTCATGTCCGGCACCGCGGCGGAAATCACCCCGGTGCGCAGCGTCGACGGCATCCAGGTCGGCATTGGCAAATGCGGCCCGGTGACCAAACAGATCCAACAGGCGTTCTTTGGCCTGTTTACCGGCAAGACCGAAGACAAGTACGGGTGGTTGGATCCGGTAAACCCATAATTTACCCGTCGTCTTTCAAGTTGTGGCTTGAAATTCATAGGGTAAATCAACAGACAGATAAGAATATCCAGGCGGTTCGTTCGCCGCCTGCAATGAATACATTTGGAGTGAAGAGCATGCCTAAGTACCGTTCCGCCACCACCACCCACGGCCGCAACATGGCGGGTGCCCGCGCATTATGGCGCGCGACCGGAATGACCGACGACGATTTTGGCAAACCCATTATTGCGGTGGTCAACTCATTTACCCAGTTTGTTCCGGGCCATGTGCATCTGCGTGATTTGGGCAAACTGGTTGCAGAACAGATCGAAGCCTCAGGCGGCGTTGCCAAAGAGTTCAACACCATTGCGGTGGATGACGGCATCGCCATGGGCCACGGCGGCATGCTCTATTCCCTGCCGTCGCGTGAATTGATCGCCGACTCGGTTGAATACATGGTGAATGCCCACTGCGCGGATGCGATGGTGTGTATCTCCAACTGCGACAAGATCACCCCAGGGATGCTGATGGCGTCACTGCGCCTGAATATTCCGGTGATTTTCGTTTCCGGCGGCCCGATGGAGGCCGGCAAAACCAAGCTGTCCGACAAGATCATCAAACTGGATCTGGTAGACGCGATGATTCAGGGTGCCAACCCGAACGTCAGCGACGCCGACAGCGGGCAGATCGAACGTTCCGCCTGTCCAACCTGCGGCTCTTGTTCCGGCATGTTCACCGCCAACTCGATGAACTGCCTGACCGAAGCGCTGGGCCTGTCGCAACCGGGCAACGGCTCGCTGCTGGCGACCCATGCCGACCGTAAAGAGCTGTTTATTAACGCCGGTAAACGCATCGTAGCCTTGACCAAACGTTACTACGAGCAGGGTGATGAAAGCGCACTGCCGCGCAATATTGCCAACAAGGCAGCATTCGAAAACGCCATGACGCTGGATATCGCCATGGGCGGCTCGACCAATACCGTATTGCACCTGCTGGCTTCTGCGCAGGAAGGTGAAATCGACTTCACCATGGAAGACATCGACCGCCTCTCGCGCAAGGTGCCGCACCTGTGCAAGGTGGCGCCAAGCACCCCGAAGTACCATATGGAAGACGTGCACCGCGCTGGTGGTGTACTGGCGATTTTGGGTGAGCTGGATCGCGCAGGCCTGTTGAATCGCGACGTCGACAATATCCTGGGCATGAAACTGCCGGAAACGCTGGAAAAGTACGACATCATGCTGACCCAGGACGAAGCGGTGAAGAAAATGTTCCGTGCCGGCCCAGCCGGTATCCGCACCACCAAGGCGTTCTCGCAGGATTGTCGCTGGGATACGCTCGATGATGACCGTGCCGAGGGCTGTATCCGTTCGCTGGAAAATGCCTTCAGCCTGGACGGTGGCCTGGCCGTGCTGTACGGCAACATGGCACTGGACGGCAGCATTGTGAAAACCGCCGGTGTCGACAGGGACAACCTGACCTTCCGCGGTCCGGCCAAAGTGTATGAAAGCCAGGACTCGGCGGTGGAAGCGATCCTCGGTGGTAAAGTGGTTGCCGGTGACGTAGTGGTGATCCGCTATGAAGGGCCGAAGGGCGGGCCGGGCATGCAGGAAATGCTGTACCCAACCACCTATCTGAAATCCATGGGGCTGGGCAAAGCCTGCGCTTTGATCACCGACGGGCGTTTCTCCGGCGGTACCTCGGGTCTGTCTATTGGCCACGTTTCTCCGGAAGCAGGCAGCGGTGGTCTGATTGCGTTGATCGAAGATGGCGACATGATCGACATCGATATTCCAAAACGCAGCATGGTGCTGGACGTTTCGGACAGCGAGCTGGCGGCGCGTCGTGAAGTTGAGCTGGCACGTGGCGACCTGGCCTGGACGCCAAAAAATCGCGAGCGTCAGGTTTCCTTCGCCCTGCGTGCCTACGCCATGCTGGCGACCAGCGCCGACAAAGGCGCAGTACGCGACAAGAGCAAGCTGGGAGGCTAAACACCATGGCGGTATCGCAACCCCTACCCGACGCTCCCTGTGGTGCGGAGTATTTGCGAGCGGTACTCCGCTCGCCGGTTTATGAGGTGGCTCAGGTCACCCCATTGCAGACAATGAGCAAAATCTCTTCGCGTCTCGGCAATACTATTTTGGTGAAGCGCGAAGATCGTCAGCCAGTACACAGCTTCAAGCTGCGTGGGGCTTACGCGATGATCGCCAGCCTGAGCGAAGAGCAGAAGGCGCGCGGTGTGGTGACGGCTTCGGCGGGCAACCATGCGCAGGGCGTGGCCTATTCCGGCAAACGGCTGGGGATCAAAACGCTGATCGTGATGCCGGTGACCACCGCAGACATCAAAGTGGATGCGGTGCGCGGCTTCGGCGGCGAAGTGCTGTTGCACGGCGCCAACTTTGATGAAGCCAAGGCCAGAGCGATAGAGCTTTCACTCAAGCAGGGCATGACCTTCGTTCCCCCGTTCGATCATCCAACGGTGATCGCCGGGCAGGGCACGTTGGCGATGGAACTGCTGCAGCAGGACGCGCATCTCGACCGGGTGTTTGTACCGGTTGGTGGAGGCGGTCTGGCGGCGGGCGTGGCGGTATTGATCAAGCAACTGATGCCGCAGATTAAAGTGATCGGCGTGGAGGCGGAAGACTCCGCCTGCCTGCGTGCGGCGCTGGATGCCGGACAACCGGTGGATCTGGCGCGTGTTGGGCTGTTTGCCGAAGGCGTGGCGGTAAAGCGCATCGGTGACGAAACCTTCCGTCTGTGTCGGGAATACCTGGACGATGTGATCACCGTCGATAGCGATGCTATCTGCGCGGCGGTCAAAGACTTGTTCGAAGACGTGCGCGCCATTGCCGAGCCGTCCGGCGCGCTGGCGCTGGCCGGGCTGAAAAAGTATGTGCAGCAGCACAACATCCAGGGTGAGCGCCTGGCGCACGTGTTGTCCGGCGCCAACCTGAACTTCCACGGTTTGCGTTATGTGTCCGAACGCTGCGAACTGGGTGAACAACGCGAAGCCCTATTGGCAGTCACCATTCCAGAGCAGAAAGGCAGCTTCCTGAAGTTTTGCCAACTGCTGGGCGGGCGCTCGGTCACCGAGTTCAACTACCGTTACGCCGATGCCGATAACGCCTGTATTTTCGTCGGTGTTCGCCTGACGCGCGGCCATGCCGAACGCCTGGAAATCATCGATGAACTGCAGGCCGATGGTTATCAGGTGGTGGATCTGTCCGACGATGAAATGGCCAAGCTGCACGTGCGTTATATGGTCGGGGGGCGTCCTTCGAAGCCGTTGCGTGAGCGTCTGTACAGCTTTGAATTCCCTGAGTCACCTGGCGCACTGCTGAAGTTCTTGCAGACGTTGGGCACCCATTGGAATATTTCACTGTTCCACTACCGTAGCCACGGCACCGATTTTGGCCGCGTGCTGGCAGGTTTTGAGCTGTCGCAGACCGAACCCGAGTTTGAGCAGCATCTGCAGGCGCTGGGCTATGACTGCCACGATGAAACCGACAACCCGGCGTTCCGTTTTTTCTTGCAGGGTTAAGGGAATCGACAAGGACGGCGTATGACAGACAGTTTTACCGGTTTCAGCCAGCAGGGCCTGAATTTTCTTCAGCAGGTGCGCATTGAGAACGACAAGGAATGGTTTGAGGCCAACCGCGAGGTTTACGATCGTGAACTGTTAACGCCGTTCCGTACGTTGGTGGCCGAACTGAGCCCGGTGATGTTGGCGATCGATCCCCTGTTCGAGATCCGGCCGGCGATCGGTAAAACGCTGTCGCGTATTCATCGCGACACGCGTTTTTCCCACGACAAATCACGCTACCGCAGCCGCATGTGGCTGACATTCAAACGGCCAAGCAAAGACTGGAAGGACGCGCCGGTCTACTTCTTCGAACTGGGGCCGGACATGTTGCGTTACGGACTGGGTTATTACAGCGCTAACAAACCGACCATGGATCTGTTTCGCCATACGTTGCAGCGCCGACCGCAGCCGTTTTTAGAGGTCGCGGCCTGCTGCCGGCCACCGTTTGAGCTGGTGGGCGAAAGCTACAAGCGGCCGTTAGTGAAAGAACAGGCACCAGAAATCGCCACCTGGTACAACCGCAAATCCTTTGCAGTGATGGCGACCGACAGTCAGGTGGAAAAGCTGTTCCATGCCGGGTTGGTGCAGAGCCTGGCGCAAGGTTTCCAACAGCTTGAGCCGCTGTATCACTGGCTGATGCAGGTAGAGGCGATGAAACAAGTCGATCCGGCAGATCTCTAAATACCCGTCGCCTTTCAAGCTGCAGCGTTGTTGGCTTCACTAGCTGCAACATGAAATCCCTAGGGTATGTCTATCTCGGCATTTCAAATGATCGTGTTTAAAAGCAATGGAGTCGTTTTAAGGATTTTTGACCGTTAATAACAAGCGCCAGAAAGCGTCGATCAGCGGATCGCTGAGGCGTTTTTTCTGCACGCAGACCCCCAGCTCGAACGGCTCGACCATGGAGATATTCTCCAGTTGCGAAATGCGATTACGCACTGGTTCCGGGCTGTTTTCTACCACCACGCCGGGGATCAGCGCGATGCCGCAGCCCAGCGCCACCATCGAAACAATGGCTTCGTGGCCGCCAACGGTGGCGTAAATCAGCGGATTGGCGATGCGCTGGCGACGGAACCACAGTTCGATGCGTTTTCGCGACGGGCCGTGCTCCGGCAGGATAAACGGAATATTGGCCCAGTCGGGCTGTTCGGCAAACGCCTGGCTGCGGACCGCGCAAGGCAGCGCCGGAGCAATCAGCACCAGCGGGATCTCACCGATTTTAGTGAACGCCACGCTGGTGGGCAGGGTTTCGGGCCGACCGGCAATGCCGAGATCGGCTTCGTTGGATTGCACTTTGTCCACTGCATCGGCGGCGTCACCGGTGGTCAGTTTTATTTCTACCAGCGGATGCTGCGCGCGGAAGCGATCGAGGATCGGCGGCAGATGGCTGTAGGCGGCGGTAACTGAGCAAAATAGCCGTAATTCGCCGCTCAGCGAAGGGCCATGTTGACCCAGCGAATGTTTGAGTTGCTGGTATTGCAGCAGTGTCTGCTGGGCAAAATCTTTTAACTGTTCACCGGCATCGGTGAGCTGCACGGTGCGGTTATCGCGCAAAAACAGCGGCTGCCCGAGGACCTCTTCCAGCCGTTGGATCTGGCGGGACAGCGTCGACGGGCTGACGTGCATCGCCTTGGCGGTGCGGCCAAAGTGATGGCTTTCAGCCAGATGGAGAAACAGCTTTAAATCACGCAAATCCATATCAGTACGCTCGCAGCAAGAGTGTTGCATAAATTGCAATGTCACATTCGTAATATATCAATTTAAGCAACGCGTTTCCTGTTATACATTGAGTTTAACGAATCTCCGCGCAGACAGGGCGGGGAATGAAAATAACAGCAAGACACAACATCTAACTGGAGTATCACCATGGCTAACTATTTCAACACCTTGAACCTGCGTCAGCAGTTGGCGCAATTGGGCAAGTGTCGCTTTATGGCACGTGAAGAATTTGCTGATGAAGCCGGCTACCTGAAAGGCAAAAAAGTGGTGATTGTCGGCTGTGGCGCGCAGGGGCTGAACCAGGGTCTGAACATGCGTGACTCCGGTCTGGACGTAGCCTATGCCCTGCGTAAGGAAGCCATCGACGAAAAACGCCCTTCATGGCGTAAAGCGACCGAGAACGGCTTCAAGGTAGGGACTTACGAAGATTTGATCCCACAGGCAGACCTGGTGGTTAACCTGACGCCGGACAAGCAGCACACCTCGGTAGTGCGTGCCGTACAGCCGCTGATGAAAGACGGTGCGGCGCTGGGCTACTCCCACGGTTTCAACATCGTAGAAGTGGGCGAGCAAGTACGTAAAGACATCACCGTAGTGATGGTTGCGCCAAAATGTCCGGGCACCGAAGTGCGTGAAGAATACAAACGTGGTTTCGGCGTACCGACTCTGATTGCGGTTCACCCGGAAAACGATCCGAAAGGCGAAGGCATGGCGATTGCCAAGGCCTGGGCAGCAGCGACCGGCGGCCACCGTGCGGGCGTACTGGAATCTTCCTTCGTTGCCGAAGTGAAATCTGACCTGATGGGCGAGCAAACCATTCTGTGTGGCATGTTGCAGGCGGGTTCGCTGCTGTGCTTTGACAAGCTGGTTGCTGAAGGCACTGACCCGGCTTATGCAGAAAAACTGATCCAGTTCGGCTGGGAAACCATCACCGAAGCGCTGAAGCAGGGCGGGATCACCCTGATGATGGATCGCCTGTCCAATCCGGCCAAACTGCGTGCTTATGCACTGTCTGAGCAGTTGAAAGAGATCATGGCACCGCTGTTCCAGAAACATATGGATGACATCATCTCCGGCGCTTTCTCCGGCGGCATGATGGCTGACTGGGCAGAAGACGACGTGAAATTGCTGAACTGGCGTGAAGAGACCGGCAAATCGGCGTTCGAGAATGCGCCACAGTTCGAAGGTAAAATCAGCGAGCAGGAATACTTTGACCATGGCGTGTTGATGGTTGCCATGGTGAAAGCCGGTGTTGAGCTGGCATTCGAAACCATGGTTGATGCGGGCATCATCGAAGAATCCGCTTACTACGAATCACTGCACGAGTTGCCGCTGATCGCCAATACCATTGCGCGTAAGCGTCTGTACGAAATGAACGTGGTTATCTCTGATACCGCAGAATACGGCAACTACCTGTTTGCCAACGCGGCAGTGCCGCTGCTGAAAGAGTTCATGACCACACTGCAGGCGGGTGACCTGGGCAAATCTGTAGCCGGTACCTCGGTAGACAACGCGCAACTGCGTGACGTGAACGAAGCGGTACGTAATCACCCGATCGAATCCGTTGGCCGTAAGCTGCGCGGGTATATGACCGATATGAAACGTATCGCGGTGGCAGGTTAAATACCCGTCATACTTGAAGCTGCATCTGTGTTGGCTGCACCCGCGCACCCCAGTCACTTAGTTGACTAAACTCCTGGGGATTTACGGGCTTGCCGCCTTGATGCAACTCCAATTATTTAGGGTATAAAATTGTAGCTTTTAACATTAAGCCCAAATAAAAAGGCCAGCGTTGTTGCTGGCCTTTCGCATTTCTACGAAGCCGGAATCATTGCGGCATAGCCGCGAGTGGGATAATGGCGCCACGATGCTGGATTACCGTGCTGGCGGTCAGATGACCGCGCTGCGCCGCCTGCACGGCATCACCGCCGGTTAAGCGCACTGCCAAGTAACCGGCGCTGAAGGAGTCGCCCGCGGCGGTGGTATCCACCACCTTTTCTTTTGGCAGGCGCACTGCCGGGATCTCAAATTCGCTGCCTTCGGCGCTGAACACCAGGCAGCTATCTGCGCCGCGTTTAATCACTATCTCCGTCACGCCCAGCAGTTGGGTGCGCTGTACCACCTGTTCCAGCGGCAGTTTGCCCCACAGCAGGTCTTCATCATCCAGGGTCAGGAAGGCAATGTCGGTGCAGGCCAGCACTTCGCGGTAAACCTGCTGCGTTTCTTCCTTGCTTTGCCACAGGCGTGGCCGATAGTTGTTATCGAAAATCACCTTGCCGCCGTTGGCGCGACACTGCCTTAGCAATGCCAGCAGCTTGCTGCGGCTGGCCGTATCGAGGATCGCCACGCTGATGCCGCTGAGGTACAGATAATCGAATTGGGCCAGTTGCTCGCACAGGCTCTCCGCCTGCGGGCCAGCCAGCCAGTAGCGAGCGGCAGCGTCGTTGCGCCAGTAATAGAAGGTGCGTTCGCCGGTGGCATCGGTTTCAATCACGTATAGCCCAGGTAGCTTGTTCTCCAGCCGTTGTATCAGACTGGTGTTGACCTTTTCCTGCTGCCACGCCTGCAGCATTTCCTGGCTGAAACTGTCGGTGCCGAGTGCGGTCACGTAATGCACCTGCAGCGCGCTTTCTGCCACCTGGCGGGCAATGTAGACGGCGGTGTTTAACGTATCGCCGCCAAAACCGCGGCTCAGATCCGCGTCTTTCTGCGACAGTTCAATCATGCACTCGCCGATCACGGCAAGATTTTGGGTGGTCATAGTCAACGAGCCCTGGCTGAAAGAAGAAGATGAATTGATGCGAAATACAACCAGTCTCAATGCAAGGGGTGGGGGAGTCAATCAAAATAAAACAACGTTTTAATTTATTTATGACCGCGATCGGGAAACTAAAAAGTTTCCCGATGCGTAGCCAACATCCGGCCGTTATTTGGCGGCGGTGCGTAGATCGGTGACGCTTTGGCCACTGATCCCCCAGTTGTCGGTTTCTACTTCGTCAATGACCACCACGGTAGTGGCTGGGTTCTTGCCCAGCGTATCCACCAGCAGCTGGGTCACCCCGGCGATCAACTGTTTCTTTTGCTCCGGCGTCGCGCCTTCGCGGGTAATTTTAATATTCACGTAGGGCATGTTTTTTCCTTGGATTTTGATACCGCTATTCAATGTAGAAGGCTTTCGCCGCCGCTTAAAGTTTTATTGTCTGCTGCCGATAAACCCTGGGAGCCAATAGCGCAGCCAGAGCGTTTTCATTTCCCTTCAATGGCGACAGTACCAATGATAACCAAGATGAGCACGGGCCTGCTGGCGCCACTCCTCGCCGTATGCACGCAGATCAAGGCACAGCATTATTGGCGGCAATGCCGACGGCAATACACCTTCCAGCCGATCTATCGCACCTGTGGCACTTTAATGGCGCTCGAACTGCTGACGGCGGTCTATCACCCGGCCGCACCGGAAAAACCCCTGTCGCCGGAGCATTATTTCGCTGCTCTCGACGTCCGCAAACGTCTACAGATCATTCAGGAACAGCTTGAACTGCTGCAGTACTGGCAACCGCTGCTGATCCGCCAAGGGTTGATGGTATCGGTCAATATCGACGGTATTGCCCTGCAGGCGTTACAGCAGCATGGCGCGTTGCAACGTCAGATTGCCGCCATGCCCTATCTGCGTTTTGAGCTGGTGGAGCACGCCGGGATGGCATTAAACAGCCCGTTGCAGCAGATTGCCGGTGCAGAACGGCTGTGGCTGGATGACTTCGGTAGCGGTCTGGCAAATTTCTCTGCCGTCAGTATCTGGCGATATCAATATATCAAGGTTGCGCGAGAGTTATTCACCTTGCTCAAGCAAACGGAAGATGGCGTCCAGTTACTTGTCACTCTGATCAAAATGATGAACCAGCACAGCGAAGGGGTGATCGTCGAAGGGGTGGAAACCGAGCAGGAATGGTTGCTGGTACAGCGCTCTGGCGCCCTGGCTGCCCAGGGTTATTTTCTTTCTCGCCCGGCTCATTTCGACACTCTGCAAACCCTGCCTACGCGATTTTCCCTGCCTGCCGCCTGAACCCCATCGCCCTCTAAAGCGTGAACTCTTGCCTATCCTCGGCTAGGCTTGGTAGAGCCATATGGGTAAGTTATCGCGTTCAGGGAGCTGTTATGACAAGAACAGGAAAAGCGTTCACTTGGGTTGGCGGCATTGTGCTGCTGATCATCGCCGCGCTGGTGGTCTTTGTGCTGACCTTCGACTGGAACCGCCTCAAACCGACCATCAATGACAAGGTGTCGGCCGAGTTGCATCGTCCGTTCGCCATCCGTGGCGATTTGGGAGTGGACTGGTCACGCGATGATAAAGATATAGGTGGCTGGCGCGCCTGGGTGCCGTGGCCGCGAATTCATGCTGAAGATGTGGTACTGGGCAACCCGAAAAATATCCCTGGCGACAGCATGGTGCAGTTGCAGCGCGTCGAAGCCAGCATTTCGCCGCTGGCACTGTTGGGCAAGCAACTGTTGATCCCGCGTATCTGGCTGAAACAGCCAAACGCCAGCTTGCAGCGGCTGGCCAACGGTGAGAATAACTGGACGTTCAACCTGGCCGGTGACCCTAACCAGCCGCCGTCTGCCTGGTCTGTGAACATTCATGACATCGTCTTCGATCGCGGCCAGATTGCTTTTAAGGATGCCACGCTGAAGGCCGATTTTCGCGCAGAGATTGATCCACTCGGCAAGACTTTGCCATTTAGTGAAGTAACCGGCAAAAAAGACGCCGGTACGGCGATTGCGCAAGACTATATCTTCGGCTGGAAGGTGAAAGGCAAATACAACGGCGAGCCGTTATCGGGCAGTGGCAAGATTGGCGGCATGCTGTCGTTGCAGAATGCCGAGGTGCCATTCCCGCTGCAGGCCGACGTACGCTCCGGTTCCACACGGGTGGTGGTGGCGGGGACGTTGTCCGACCCGATGAACCTTGGCGGGTTGGATCTGCGGCTTAAATTTTCCGGCGACAGCCTGGGTAACCTATATGCCCTCACCGGCGTGTTGTTGCCCAATACCCCGCCATACTCCACCGATGGTCACCTGACTGCCCGGCTGCACGAGAAAGGCGGCGCGGTGTTCCAGTACCAGAAATTTGACGGCAAAATTGGTGACAGTGATATCCACGGCGATTTGAAATATGTCGCCGGTAAACCCCGGCCAACACTGAGCGGCGAAGTGTTGTCGAAACAGCTGCGTTTTGCCGATCTGGCGCCGCTGATTGGTGCCGACTCCAACACGGAAAAAGCCGGTCGCGGTGAGAAGAGTCGCCAGCCTGCGGGCAAAGTGCTGCCGGTAGAGAAATTTGATACCAAAAGCTGGAAGGTGATGAATGCGGACGTCAAATTCACCGCCAAACGCATTGAACACGGCAGTTCGTTGCCGTTGAGCGATCTCTATACCCATCTGAAATTGGATAACGGCGTCATTGTGATGGAGCCGCTGCGGTTCGGCGTGGCGGGCGGTAACCTCAATTCGATCGTTCGTCTCGATGGCAGCAAAAATCCGATGCAGGGGCGGGCTGATTTGCATGCGCGTAAATTCCAGCTCAAGCAGTTGCTGCCGGACGTAGGAGCGATGAAACGCAGCCTGGGGCAATTGAACGGCGATGCTAAACTGACCGGCAGCGGCAATTCGGTGGCCGATTTGCTGGCGACCAGCAGCGGCGATTTGCGCATGGTGATTAACAACGGGGTGATTAGCCGTGGCCTGATGGAAATTCTCGGGTTGAACGTCGGCAACTATCTGGTGGCACAGCTATTTGGTGATGACGTCGTGGGGATAAACTGCGCGGCGGCAGACGTCGGTATCCGTGACGGCCTGGCGACACCACGGCTGTTTGTGTTCGACACCGAGAATGCGATTATCAACATCAGCGGCAATACCAACTTTGCCACCGAGCGGCTGGATCTGTCCATCGCTCCGGAAAGCAAAGGCATGCGGGTGCTGACATTGCGTTCGCCACTGTACGTGAAAGGCACTTTCGCGCACCCCGATGCCGGTGTGAAGGCCGGTCCGCTGATTGCACGCGGTGCGGCGGCGGTGGCACTGGGCGTGGTGCTGACGCCGGCAGCGGCCCTGTTGGCACTGGTTTCCCCCAGCGAAGGCGGTGAAGAAAACCAGTGCGGTGCCATCCTTCAGCAGATGAAGCAGAAGAAATAATCGTAAGGGCCCGCGGATTCTCCTGCGGGCTGTTTTACTTCAATACCCGGCAGTCATGATCCTGGATCTCTTCTGACGAAGCCAGAGTAAACGGCAGCAGGCTACGCTCGGTGGCCAGCAACAGAAAATCGCCGCCCGGCAATGCCGTCATCGCCAGGCCAAAGCTCCCCATGCGGCCCTTTGAGCGTGCTACCTCATCTGCCAGCAGGCGGAAAGCGCCCTGTTTGTGCAACTCTTCAGGCGTCACCCGGCGCACCAGATAATCATGGCCCAGCAGGCCGCCAGGCATCGGCTCCCACCGCTCGCTGTAATCTGCTGCATACTGCGCCAGCTGCGTTTTTACCGAAGGCAGCAGGCAGGAGATATGAATGTGCAGCTGGTTCTGAGTGCGGCCATAGGCTGAATTAATCGCCAGCGAAACATCGGCGTCGTCGATCGCCTTGCCATACTTATCGGCCATAAAGTGCCGTGCCTGCCAGGCCTGCTCAAAGAAGTTCGGGGTGGAGGCTGCCAGCACCGCAGGGCTTTCAATGCCGGTGATTTTAACGCTTGGCATCAACAGATATTGCAACGGGCCGTTACGGTCTTTGAACACCACAAAACCGGCCTGTGGGTCCACCTGCGCGCAGGGAGCCGGATTGTCATGCGTCTGCTGGTTGGGCAGACACTGTTGGCTGACTATACGCCACAGCGCGCTTGATTGGGGTGGCTTCACCCATATCCAGAGCGCACCAGCAATGACAATGGCGGCCATTAGCAACGGCGCAACGTACAAAAACAGTCTGCGGCGCAAAGACATGATTGATTTCCATTTCCGTAAAAGGAGAAGCGTTGAGCATAGTCTGATTTTATGACAGGAGACAGCGCGGGAAGTGCGGCCCGCAGGCAGGGGCCGCATAAACAGGGTTACAGCGACTGGTCGCGAGTTTCTTTCATCAGCAGCAGGGCGATCAGCGTGAGACAGGCCATGGATGCCAGGTACAGCCCGACGTAGAACAGGCCGTAGTGAGTTGCCAGCCAGGTAGCGATATAAGGTGCCACTGCCGCCCCGAGGATCGACGCCACGTTGTACGAAAACGAAGCCCCGGTATAACGCACCTCGGTTGGGAACAGCTCTGGCAGCAGCGCGCCCATCGGGCCGAAGGTCAGGCCCATGATGCTCAGACCACACAGCAGGAAGCCCATCACCAGCGCCTGGTTACCGGAGCCCAGCATGCTTGGGAACAGGAAGGCGAAAGCTATCATCAGCAGAGTGATGACGATCATGGTCTTGCGGCGACCAAAAGCATCGGCCAGCAGGCCGGCAATCGGCACCATCACGCCAAAACCAATCACCGCCACCATCAGCATCCACAGGAAGCTGTTGCGTGAGTAGCCCAGCCCCAGCGGCTGCGCCGTGGTGCCGTAGGTCATTGAGTAAACCGTCATCAGGTAGAACAGGGTATAGGTCGCCAGCATGATAAAGGTGCCGAGGATGGTCGCCTTCAGATGCTTGCTCAGCAGCGTGCCGAGCGGGATTTTCACCTGTTTGCCGGCTTTGGCCACCTTGGCGAACACCGGGGTTTCATGCAGCGATACGCGCACGTAAAGGCCGATCAGCACCAGAGCGGCGGACAGGATAAACGGCACGCGCCAGCCCCATTCCATAAACTGTTGGTCAGTCAGCAGCCAGGAGAGCAGCAGGAAGGTCCCGTTAGCGAAGAAGAAACCGATAGGCGCGCCCAGCTGTGGGAACGAGCCGTACAGCGCCCGCTTTTTGGCTGGGGCGTTCTCGGTCGCCAGCAAGGCGGCTCCGCCCCATTCACCACCCAGCCCCAGGCCCTGACCGAATCGCGCCAGCGCCAGCAGGATAGGGGCGAAGATACCGATGGTTTCGTAGCTTGGCAGCAAGCCGATCAGCACGGTGGAAATCCCCATGGTGAGCAGTGAGGCGACCAGCGTCACCTTGCGCCCCACGCGATCGCCAAAGTGGCCGAACAGGGCTGAGCCAATCGGACGTGCCACAAAGGCGACGGCAAAGGTGGCCAGCGACTGTAGCGTCGCGGTAGTGGGATCGCCCTGCGGGAAGAAGATATGCGGGAATACGATCACCGCCGCGGTGGCATAAATATAGAAATCGAAAAACTCGATGGCGGTCCCGACCAGCGAGGCGACAATCACTTTTCCGCGTGAGTTGACTGGTGTTGGCGCGTCGTCGGCGTCCAGAGTTGGTGCGATGGAGGCTTGCATAATTTTTCTTATATTTTGGATTGGTAAAAATCCATCTTAGTCATAGCAAAATGCCTTTTCAATGGTGAAACTTTGTACAATGCCGCGATTAACCGGTTAAAAAGCTTAATATTTCATTGCTGTGTTTCTGCGTGGTTTTTAACGTCGCCAAATGAATGATTTGCAGACTGAACATCTGTAAAAGCCGCAAAGAAAAGTTATCGGGTAGTTTGTTATGCTGGATTTGGCCGGTGAGGTAGTTATTTTTTGGTTTAATATACTGGGTTATGGGCTTAAGGTTGGAATAAAACACCAGCCACCAGATGGTGGCCGGTATGATTGCATTGCTTTAGGGGGCGGATTGCTCGGAGGCTGGCAGGGTTTTGTCTTCTTTATACTGCGCAGTGGCGATCCAGGCGGCGCAGAAAAGCGTCAATCGGGCAAAGAAATAGAAAAACGCCATCAGCCCGATGACCGAACCAAAGGCGGCACCGGAAGGGGATTTAGCCACCTGTGGCAGCGTCATGGTCATCACAAACTTAATCACTTCGAAACCGATGGCGGCAAGCAGCGTGCCGCGCAGCAGCGCTTTTTTCTTCGGCTTATGTCGCGGCAGCATCCAGAAGATCCACAGGAACAGCAGATAGTTGGCGAAGATGGAGATCGACAGCGCAATCAGCGTCATCGCCGGCCGCAGCCACTCGATACCCTCCAGGCCCAGCGCACGGACAATTGCCGCCTGTGCCGAACCGGCGATGGAGGTCAGCGTCAGGGTGATAATCAGCGCTACCACCAAGCCACTCAGCGAAATAAAGTCGCGGGTGTATTTGAAGTAGATTTTTTCCTGATCCTGCGGGTTACGTTCCCATACGTCACGCGACTGCGCACGGATCGCCTCACGCAGGTTGCCCATCCAGCTAATCCCCGAATACAGCGCCAGTGCCAGACCGGTCAGCCCCACGGTGGTGCGCTGTTGAATCGCCGTATTGACGGTATTTTTCAGCGTGCTGGCCAGTGTAGGGTCACTGATGCTACCAACAATCTTATTAATTATCCCGGTTAACAGGTCAGGGTTGGATGCCAGCACAAAGCCGACGGCGGCAAATGACACCATCAAAATCGGGATCAGCGAAAGAAACGAGAAATAGGTGATAGCGGCACCGAACTGGCTGCCCAGACGATCGTTAAAGCGCTCGGCGGCGCGCAGCAGGTGAGCGATGCTTGGCCAGGCCTTGATGCGTTCGATCAGGCGTGAAAAACCGGAGATGCGCCGGTCAATAGTCTGGTGGCCGGTTTTGATGGCGAGCAGCGGCTTTTGCGGCGCTTCACTGTTGGGCTGTCGGGGGTCTTTATCTGATCCTGTAGGCATTACGTCACGATTTCCTTAACGATAAATAGGCTCTCTCAGCCTTGATTATAGCCAAAAGGCGTGCCGATTTGGCCGCCGGGTGGGGCAACCGACTAATTTGTGAGCTTAACGCGTTCGTTCACCGGGTGAAATGCTACTGCCTGCCGATAGGTAAAATTCTTATTCCGGCCCCGTGCCAGTGCGGTTTTTTTCGTTCACCGACCTCCAATTTTTATCTGTTTCATCACCAAGAAAGCGTTTACTCATGATGTGGCGCTGCGGTTTACCAGCCGCCGCGTGACTGCAGCCGTAGGGGCTGGAACGGTTTCACCTGTTATCACTGGATAAAATGGAAGGCCATATGAAATTACTTAATCACCCCACCTGTCGTCCGTTTACCGAAGCGGGCAATTTGACACAGATTTCCGCCTACTATGAAGAAGAGCGGCACATCATGTGGATGCTGTTGCGCGCTGAGCCTCGCCCTTGTTTTAATCAGGCGTTAATAGAAGACATCATGACGCTGGCACAGGCCGCAAAAGAGTCATCATTGCAGTTTGATTTTTGGGTCACTGGCTCGCTGGTGCCCAATATGTTCAACGTGGGAGGCGATTTGCAGTTCTTCGCCGAAGCGATTAAAAATCGCAAGCGTGAGGCGATGATGGCTTACGCACGGGCCTGCATTGATTGCGTGCATGCGGCAGCTCGCGGATTTGATACCGGAGCGGTTAGCATCGCGATGGTGGAGGGCAGTGCGCTGGGGGGCGGCTTTGAGGCGGCGCTGGCGCACCATTTCGTTCTGGCGCAGAACAATGCGCGCATGGGCTTCCCGGAAATTGCGTTTAATCTGTTCCCCGGCATGGGCGGCTATTCGCTGGTGGCGCGTAAAGCAAACATGCGCCTGGCGGAAGAGCTGATTTGGGGAGGCGAGTCGCATACCGCAGAATGGTTTGAAAGCCGCGGCCTGGTCGATCAGTTATTTCAGCCCGGCGACGCTTATATAGCTACCCGTACCTTTATCGATACCATTCGGCCCAAACTGAACGGCATGCGTGCCATGCTACGCGCTCGTCAGCGGGTGCTGCAGCTGACGCGTTCGGAACTGATGGACATTACCGAAGACTGGGTGCATTCGGCCTTCACCATTGAGGGGAAAGATCGCGCCTATATCGAACGTCTGGTGATGCTGCAGGATCGTCACACCCTGAACCTGCGTCGTGCCGGCTAATGATGCCCTGCCCGCCTCACGCTGAGGAGGATGGCGGGCGATAAGACTGCAGCCAATGCTCCAGCTGTTCCGGGAGCATTGGCCGCGCAAACAGGAACCCCTGTTTTTCATCCACGCCGATTTCATCGAGGAACCGGTTTTCGCTTTCTGTTTCCACGCCTTCGGCGATCACCCGGAATTTAAGCGCTTCGGCCGCCGCGACGATGGCACGCACCAGCGATTGTGAAACCGGATTATCATTCACCCCACGCACAAAGCTTTTATCCAGTTTTATCGCATCCAGCGGAATACGTGCCAGCTGTGCCAGCGAAGAGTAACCGGTGCCAAAATCATCAAGATGGACCTGTGCACCCATTTGGCATAACCGGGTGATCACTTCGCGCGCGCGTTTTTCATCCTCAATCAGGCTGCTTTCCGTAAGTTCGAAATCCAGCAGGCAGGGGGTCAACTGATTGTGCTGCAACACCTGCGCCAGATCTTCAACGATAGAGTCATCCACCAACTGGCGGGCGGAAAGATTGACCGCAACCCGCAGTGGTAATCCTTGCCGTTGCCACTGAGCGGCCTGTTTGGCGGCGGTTTGTAGCACCCAACGGCCAAGCGGACCGATCAGACCTGACTCTTCCGCGTAGGAGATAAACTGCAGCGGTGGGATCAGGCCGCGCTCGGGGGAATCCCAGCGCACCAGCGCTTCCACGCTACATACCCTGCCGCTGAGGGTCTCTATTTTGGGCTGGTAATACACCACCAATTGATTTTGTTCCAATCCCTTACGCAGGTTGGTGTCCAGCCACATGTATTCCGCGACGCGTTTATTCATTTCCGGCGAGAACACGGTATAGGTCCGTTTGCCGTGCTCTTTGGCGACATACATGGCGGTATCGGCACTGCGGATCAGGCTGTCGAGGTCGTTGCCGTGTTCGGGACACAGGGCGATGCCAATTGAACAGCCGGTATAAACTTCGATAAGCCCTATGCGGAACGGCGTTTTCAGCCGGTCGATAATGTGCTGGGCCAGGCGTTGCAGCATTTCGCGGTCGGCCTGCTGGGCCAGCACCAAGAATTCATCGCCGCCCAACCGGGCCAGAGTTTGGTCGTTATCCAGACAGCCGAGCACCGCCAGCGACACCTCTACCAATAAACGGTCGCCGAACATATGGCCGTAGGCGTCGTTAACCTTTTTAAAGTTGTCGAGATCGAGATACACCAGCCCAACACTGTGGCCATCGCGAGTGGCGATCGACTGGGTGATTTTGTCCTGAATGGCGTTGCGATTGGGCAGGCCGGTAATGATGTCGGTATTGGCCAGCACCCGCAGACGTTCCTGGGCACGGCGTTCTTCGGTGATATCGGTACCGGAGCAAATCAAGAAAACTTCATTCTTGCCGCTGCCGCTGTGGACGAACTTGTTGCGGAACAAAAACAGCCGCTCGCCTTTAACCGTTTTAATCCAGCGTTCCACCTCATAGGAGGAACCATTACGGAAAAAACCGGCGATGTTGCGCCGTGATGCCGAGGCTTCCTCCGGGCTCATAAATAATTGAAAGACGTTTTTACCAATAACATCATGTTCGTGCAGGCCGGTGTACTCTTCGCTCAGGCGGTTGAAGCGCTGAATGCGGCCGTGTTGATCGACAATCACAATCACGGAGTTGGCTTCGGACACTACCTGCTCGGCAAAGGAAAGGCCGTGTACCAAATCACGGGCGACCGATTGGGTATCGCTAAAGGCGGAGGCGGTGCCTGCCCATTCCAGATTGTTGACTCGCCGCCCAACCAGATGCAGATGTATTGGTTCGCCGCCGAGCGTGATGGTGATATCAAGGCTGGCGGTAATGCCGCTCAGGCGACGAATTTTAGCTGCCTGCATGGCGCTGAGCGCCACGGCCACATGAGTTTTGCCTTTGACTGCCGACAACGCCAACGCATTGCTGTCAAACGTCAACCGCCAATAAGGGCTGTTGGTGCCGAAGTGGGCGTTAAGAAGCATAGGGCCTTGGTCTGCGAACATGATGATTCCTCAAAAGGGCACGACAGCCAGGCCTGTGCGATGAGCGCAGCCGCAGGTTTCTGGCCCGGGGAGTGGCCGTAGTGCGCGTATCTCCATCATATAACACGTTTTTCACCGGCGGGGGATGAAACTATTATATAAGCAATAATTAGTTTTGCCCTGTAATCGTCAGATTGCCGCACGCTTTAAAGTGTAAGTGAGAACCTGAGATTTCGAGAGGTTGGGGCGATTTTAGCGTGTCGGCACCGCGATCATTTTGTTGCAGGGCGGTTGTAGCAGAAGGGGCTTAATTATAATAAAGTGGGCCGCCGGCAGGAATAATCCTATAGAAACAGACGCCATGTTGTGGTGATTTTTCTCGCTGAGAAACCAAAATTTCCAAATAATACGCATTATCTTCATAATTCATTCACTATTGATGAATAAAAGTGTTTCGGGCTTTAATAAATTTACATTCCATCGCATTACTATATATTTATCGGCCTATTATTATCTCCGACGAAAGATGAGCCTGTTCACGTACAGCTCTCCTGATGAAGAATAATTTTTAAGGAAATGATTATGCGTAAACTGACCGCTTTATTTGTCGCCTCTACTCTGGCACTGGGTTCTGCTTCCATAGCGTTTGCTGCAGATACCACGGCAGCACCGACCACGACTGAAGCCACCCCGATGAACATGAAAATGATGCATCACAAAGGTGAAGGCAAAGGTGGGCCGTTTGCCGGCCTGAACCTGACCGAGCAGCAGCGCCAGCAAATGCGCGATATTATGAAAGAATCGCACCAGAAACGCGGCGAAGGGACCAAAGAGGAACGCCAAGCATTGCATAGCATAGTCGCTTCCGACAGCTTCGATGAGGCCAAAGCGAAAACCCAAATTGATGCCATCAGCAAAGCACAGTCCGAACATATGCTGGAGCGCGCCAAAGCTGAAAATAAAATGTATAACCTGCTGACCCCTGAGCAGAAAAAACAATACAATGAGAATTATCAGAAACGCGAACAGAAAATGATGGAACACATGAATAATATGAAGTCGAAAATGACGACTGCACAGTAATAATTCCATGCGGTAAATAAAAAGGGCCAGAATAATTTCTGGCCCTTTTGCTTATCTCACTGCTACTTCACTTCCCGTTAAACAACGGGTTTCCCCTGGTGTTGTGCGCGAGTAAGCTATTTTCCAATCAATCTCTGTTAATTTTTTTAAATTGGCGCGTGGTTTCAGTTAACGCCAGTTCCGTAGGTAAGCGTTCCATCGAACTGGCGCCGTAGAAACCATCGACTAACGGACAGTGCTGCATGATATACGCAGCATCCTCAGGCGTGGCTATGGGGCCACCGTGACACAAGACGATCACGTCTTCGCGAACCTGTTTGGCGGCCTGGGCCCATTCGTTAATCAGAGGGATGCAATCTGCCAGTGTCAGCGAAGTTTCTGCGCCAATGCTGCCGCCGGTTGTCAGCCCCATGTGTGGGACGATGATATCTGCCCCTGCTTCGGTCATCGCGATTGCGTCTTGCGCATTAAAAACGTAAGGGGTGGTCAGCAGATCTTTCTCATGAGCCAGCCGAATCATATCCACCTCTAACGCATAACCCATCCCGGTTTCTTCTAGGTTGGCGCGGAAATTGCCATCAATCAGGCCGACCGTTGGGAAGTTTTGTACGCCAGCGAAACCCGTGTTCTTAATCTCATCGAGAAATTTATCAAAGTGGCAAAAAGGATCCGTACCGTTGACCCCAGCCAGAACCGGGGTCTGCTTGACCACCGGCAGGACTTCTTTGGCCATGTTCATCACGATTTCGTTGGCGTTGCCATACGCCAGCAGGCCGGCCAGGGAACCTCGGCCCGCCATGCGGTAGCGACCCGAGTTGTAAATGACGATCAGATCGATACCGCCGGCCTCTTCACACTTGGCCGAGAGCCCGGTGCCGGCACCGCCACCGATGATAGGTTCGCGGCGAGCAATCATTTCCCTAAATTTGGTCAGTAATGCCTGTCGAGTGTGTTTGGCCATGTGTAACTCCAATCAATAAGAATGAGAGATCTCCCGGAACTGTTGCACGGCAGCGTCGGCAAAGCGGGGATCATTGATGTTGTAAGGGATCTTGATCAGGCGCTGTTTTCCTTTGGGTTGCCACGTCGCTTCCAGCGCATTGACGAAAGCGGCCAACGCCTCAGGATCCCAAAATGCCTGCCCGGGTGAATCAAGTGCTGAAACACCTCCTTCAGGGATCAGGAAGCGAATTTCCCCTGCGCATGCGTTCAACTTTTTACCGATCCAGTGACCCATTTGGGTATTTTCTTCTGGTGTAGTCCGCATCAGCGTCACTTGGGCATTATGGTTATAAAACTGGCGTTCGGCGTAGCGAGCAGGGATGGTACCGGGATGACCAAAGTTGATCATATCCAGCGCACCGCAGGACATGATGCAGGGAATGCCGGTACGGGCTATCGCGTCGAAGCGATCTTCAGTACAGGCCAACACGCCACCAAACAGATGGTCACAGACTTCGGTGGTGGTTAAATCGAATACCCCGTTCAGCAGATGGTTGTCGACCAGTTTTTCCATTGCCTGACCACCGCTGCCTGTCGCATGAAATACCAGGCAATCCCACCCATTCTCAATTGCTGCAGTTACTGCCTGAATGCAGGGAGTCGTGACGCCGAACATGGTAAGCCCAACGGCAGGTTTACTGTCTGTATCAATCGGTGTGGCAAAGCGAACGGCGCCGGCAATTTGGTGTGCGGCATTGCCCAAAACGAGGCGGGAAATACGATTCAGCCCGGCGACGTCGGTAACCGAGTACAACATGCCAATATCGCTGGCACCGACATAACCGGAAGTGTCACCGGAAGCCATGGTCGACACCATCAGCTTTGGCAGGCCAATGGGTAATTGTTGCATAGCAGGTGTAATCAATGCGGTGCCGCCGGAACCGCCCAGGCCAAGCAGGGCTGCAACATCCTGGCGTGAGAGCATGAATCGCTCGAAAGCAATAGCCATGGCGGCAATGGCTTTACCACGGTCGTCACAAAATACGGCCTTCTCGCCTTCAGGATGATAGCTGGCGACGGTGGCGGCGGAAACATCGGCAGGGTAGCTGGCCGGGATATGATGAGTAGATAAATCGACGGTGAGCGTGGGTAATCCGGTTTCGGCGATCAGGCTGCGAACATAAGCCAGTTCTCGTCCTTTAGTATCCGCCGTTGTCGCAATATAGATGATTGCCTGATTATTGTTCATTAGCCTGTTCCTGAATTGTAGGTTCGGATGGCCGCCACGCTGTTTTATAATTTTATTATAATTTAATTGGTTAACTAAATTGAATCCCTGGTGCTGACTAAGGTTGCTGAGCGTAGTCGGTGAATTCATCATCATAATGAGACTGTAGTATCATTTAAGCAAGTGGGTTTGATGGGAAAATGAGATTAATGTCTCATTAGATGAGTGAAAGGGCGGAATAGCCTCTTCTCTTGGATAGCGCAGAGTCAGGCAAGTTTGTTACAGTGGCCCATATTTGCCTGAGCTCTTGTTCTGGCCTGCGTTAGATTGGTGAGAAAGGGGTCGTCGTGCCATTAAATCTACCCGAAAATTTGACTCATACACGAGCCAGAACCCGCAAGCTGTTGCTCGCCAGCGCGATGGTATTGTTCGATGGTGGGGCCTTTCCCTCCATTACTGAATTGGCCCAGCACGCGCAGGTTTCCCGCGCGACGGCCTATCGTTACTTTCCTACTCAGAGTGCATTGATCACGGCGGTGGTTGCAGAGAGTTTGGGACCTATTCTTGAATGGCAGCCGATAGACAATGATGCTGGGGCGCGGATCCAACAATTACTGAGTTTTGCTTATCCACAAATGGAGCAACATGAGGGCGCTTTGCGCGCGGCATTGCTATTGTCCCTCCAGCAATGGGCCGAGGCACAATCCAGCACCGTTAAACCTGTGGAAAAGTTCGTCCGTGGCAACCGCAAACGCCTGCTGAACCTGGCGGTAGAGCCACTGCAGGATAAACTGCCGCCGGAGGCATTACAGCGGGTGATTCATTCTTTTTCGCTGATCTATGGCTCAGAAGTTTTCCTGGTACTGAAAGATATTTGGGGTCTGGATCTCGGTGGCATTCAGGATGTGACGCAATGGATGGCGAAAGCCATTATTCGCCAGGCCGAAGAAGATGCGATGAACAGCAGAAAACCGCTAGCATGATAGTTCAATTTTTATGGTTATTCTCGGCGAAAACCAGCACATTTCACTGAGTGAGTCTTGGCAATAGTTATAATTAAAACTGATAAAAAGAGCGTCTTAAGCATTTTTTAACCGGTCGCCTGGAGATGTCTATGTGGCTTTTTTTTTATATTATCCATATTTTTCATTGAATTAAATTTCATCCACAGCGCGATAAATTCACGTTTCTCGCTGATGATATTCATCGAAGATCCTTATGTCTTTCCCCCTTTTTACTCGATCCTCAGGTTTGCCGTTTAGATCATCCAGCGCCTTGACCCATTAGGCGCGCTTGAGATTGTTGTGCTTTATTTATTTGGTGTTACGAAACTGTTACACAAAAAATCAATAAGACATTTGCAAACAATAGCGGACGGTATCTGGGATGGAAAATAGACGTAGAGGAGTCAAGCCTGTTCAGGCGGCCTTCGGCTGGCCTGAAATTGGTGTTAATCGCGCACGGCGGAGTGCTGTGCTTTTTTGTCTGGCGGCGATCGGTGGAGCGCAGGCTGCACCTTATGTAGAGAGCGGTAAGCCGGGCGATCCTGCCAGTTGGCGCAGTAATGAATTCAACGCCGAATGGGGCCTGGGGGCGATCCACGCCGATCAGGCTTACGCCGCCGGTTATAGCGGGAAAGGCGTAAAACTCGGTATTTTCGATCAGCCGGTGTATGCCAAACATCCGGAGTTTGCCAGCCAGGGCAAAGTGATCAATCTGGTGACGACCGGCATCCGCGAATACACCGACCCCTACATTCCGGTGAAAAAAGGCGACGTATTCCGCTATGACGGCACGCCGAGCGTGGATTCCGACGGCACACTGGGTTCACACGGCACTCATGTGGGCGGCATCGCTGCCGGCAATCGCGATGGTGGTGAGATGCACGGCGTGGCGTTCAACGCGCAAATCATTAGCGCGGAAAACGGCGATCCCGGCCCGGAAGACGGCATTATTCTCGGTAACGATGGGGTGGTGTACCAGGCCGGCTGGGATGTATTGATTGCCAGCGGCGCGCGCATTATCAACAACAGTTGGGGCATTGGCATCACTGAGAAGTTTGATCAGGGTGGCAAGGATCCGGCCTATCCTCACTTCACGCTCGCCGACGCGCAAAAGCAATTCGATCAAATCAAACAGATCCTCGGCACAAAAGCCGGTGGCGCTTATCAGGGCGCGATCGATGCGGCACGCAGCGGCATCGTTACCATTTTTGCCGCCGGTAACGACTCCAACCTCAACAATCCGGACGCCATGGCGGGTCTGGCCTATTTTGTGCCGGAGATAGCCCCCAACTGGCTGTCGGTCGCCAGTCTGCAGGATCCGAACAACACCGGCGATTACAGCATCAGCACCTTCTCCTCCCGCTGTGGCTATACCGCCAGCTTCTGCGTTGCCGCGCCGGGTAGCAAGGTATACAGCTCAATCATCGAAGGCAACAGCGTCGATAACCTGACCACCGGTTACGCCAAATACAGCGGGACCTCAATGGCGGCGCCACACGTGGCCGGCAGTATTGCGGTGCTGATGGAGCGTTTCCCGTACATGACCGGCGCGCAGGTTGCCTCGGTGCTGAAGACCACCACCACCGATATGGGGGCGCCGGGTATTGATGCACTGTACGGTTGGGGGATGATCGATCTGGGCAAGGCGATTAACGGCCCAGGCATGTTTGTTACCGAGCAGGATATTCCTGAAGAGTTTCGGGTTAGCGGCGCTTACGGCCCGGAACAGTTCGTGGTGAATTTGCCGGGCGTTGGTGGGGTGCTGGACAAGGGCAAACCGACCGAACGTGTGTGTGACGATACTCATTGCGGGTTGGATGTCTGGAGCAACAACATTTTCGGTCACGGTGGCCTGACCAAACAGGGTATCGGCACCCTGGTGCTGACCGGCAACAACAGCTACGCGGGGCCGACGCTGATCAATCAGGGCCTGCTGGCGGTTAACGGTTCGGTGACGTCGGACGTCACAGTGCAAAACGCTGGCGTGCTGGGCGGCTCCGGCACTGTGGGGTCACTGACCGCCCGCAGCGGCGGTACCGTGGCGCCGGGCAACTCGATCGGTACGCTGAACGTGGCGCGCAACGTCAGCTTCGAGCCGGGTTCCCGCTATGCGGTGGAAGTGGCGCCCAATGGCCAGAGCGATCGGATCCAAAGCAGTGGATCGGCAACGATCGGCGGCGGTGAAGTGGCCGTCTCGCTGGAGAACAGCACCAATCTGCTGTCGCAAAGCGAAGTTCGCAGCCTGCTGGGCCAGCAGTACAACATTCTGACCGCCCAGCAGGGCATCAGCGGGCGGTTTGATTCGGTAGCACTGAACTACCTGTTCCTCGATACCGGGCTGACCTATCAACCCAATCAGGTGACGCTGAACGTGGGCCGTAACGACACCTCCTTTGCCAGCGTGGCAGTCACCCAAAACGAACGTGCGGTGGCGGCAGCGGCGGATGCCCTGGCGGCGGGAAACCCGGTGTACGAGAGCATCCTCAACGCCGGTTCGGCAGGAGAAGCGCGTCAGGCGTTCCGTCAGCTGTCCGGGCAGATCCACGCGGATATCGCCTCGGCACAGGTTAACGACAGCCGTTACCTGCGTGATGCGTTGAACGGTCGCCTGCGGCAGGCGGAAGGGTTGGCGACCTCGCCGGATATCAAGGCTGACGACGAGGGCGGTGCCTGGGCGCAGTTACTGGGGGCCTGGGACCATGCGTCGGGCGATGCTAATGCCACCGGCTATCAGGCCTCGACCTACGGCGTGCTGGTGGGGATGGACTCGGCGTTGGCGGATGACTGGCGCTTGGGCGTGGCGACCGGTTACACCCGGACCTCGCTGGACGGTGGCTACGGCTCGAATGCTGACAGCGACAACTACCACCTGGCGGTGTACGGCGGCAAACAGTTCGGTGAACTGGCGCTGCGTGCCGGCGGTGGCTACACCTGGCACCGCTTCGATACCTCGCGCTCGGTTAATTACGGCATGCAGTCAGATCGCGAAACCGCGAAGTACAGCGCCCGTACCGAGCAGGTGTTTGCCGAGGCGGGTTACAGCGTGAAGGCCGACTGGGTGAACCTGGAGCCGTTCGCCAACCTGGCGTACATCAACTTCCAAAACAATGGTATCTCGGAGGACGGCGGGGCGGCGGCGTTGCACGGCGACAAACAGCACACCGATGCTACGGTATCGACGCTGGGTCTGCGTGCGGATACCGAGTGGCAGGCGAGCAAAACCACCAGCGTGGCGCTGCGCAGCGAACTGGGTTGGCAGCATCAGTACGGCGATTTGGATCGCGCTACCGGGCTGCGCTTCAACGGCGGCAACTCGCCGTTCGTGGTGAACAGCGTGTCGGCCTCACGTGATGGTGCGGTGCTGAAAGCCAGTGCGGAAGTGGCGGTGAACAACAACGCCACGCTGTCGTTGGGCTACGGCGGGCTGCTGTCGCAAAACTACCAGGACAACAGCGTCAACGCTGGCTTCACCTGGAAGTTCTGATCTACCCATCTTAATCCTGTTACCGAAACACTGGGGCCAGCTTGCTGGCCCTATTTTTTGCGTTTTTAACGGCAGGGATCACCTATGATGCAGCACGCGGTGGGGGTTAAAGCGGCAATAAAAAAACCGGGACCCTTGCGGCTCCCGGTTCAAAGTGGGGTAAAACATATTAGCGCTACGGCCCAAATTACGACGAGGATCTAGTGCATACATTCTCTTACGTCGTAACTGAAACGAGCTTTCCCTGGTGTCATTATGATTATTGGTGATGCGATCTTACTATTGTTATATTTTTATTGTGGTGTTGCTGTGTGTCTCTTCTGATACCATGTTTGACTATATGATGTGGTATGTCAAGCAATGTTTAGGTTATACATTGTACCATATACCAGTTTTGGAGCGCTTTTTTGCACGGCAAGTATGAAAACGACTGAAAAAACAGCAAAAAAAATCGAAGGAAAAAATGGATAACAATCACCAGAAATTCGATTCACAGTCGATAGCAAACCGGGTCAGGGAACTGTTTGTACAATATGGGATTGGTAAGCGTCAGCATGCCAAAGAGCTCAGCCGCATTCTGGATCTGAGTTTTTCGCATGCGCATCGTAAGCTAAAGGGGCAAAGTCCCTGGACTCTGGAGCAAATTAACAACGTTGCTGCGGCATTGGGGGAAACGCCTGCCGCGATCGTGGACACCGGCACTGAAAATGACATATCTGCGCAAACTATGGTGCGAGATGCCATCTTTTACGTGGGTGGCGTGGAGCTGGCCTGTGTGGCTTATATCGGTCATGAGCTGGTTGGCGGACGTTCGTCGGAATATGTCGCGTTGCAGCAGGCGGGGCAATGGTGTGTTTATCGCGCGGATGATGCGCCGCAGGGGCAGCGTTTTTGCGTGGAGTTGATAGAGCTTCGCTCAGCTGCCGTCGAGGATGAGCGCCTGAGCATTGCGGTACTCGATGATTCACACCAGGCGGCCGATGAGCTGACCAAATACCTGAACAGCCGCGGTTTTCATGCGGTGGCATTTTATGATGTCAGCAGTTTTAACCTGGCGTTGCAGCAGAGCCTGTTCGATGGTTATGTGGTCGACTGGTTGATTGGTCAGGAAACGGCAGACCAATGTATTGCAGCCATCCGTGCCTCGGATAACCCGGATGCGCCGGTTTTGGTTCTCACCGGCCAGTTAGGGACCGATCAGCGCGAATCTGAAATCGCCAGAGCGATGCGTGACTATGACGTACTGGGCCCTTATGAAAAGCCAGTGCGGCTCCATGTGATTGAAGCCGCACTGTTGCGCTGTTTTAATCTCTAGCGGCCAGCAGTGAAGCCAGAGCGGAAGACAACGCGTCCAGCCTGACCGGCTTCATCAAGTAATTGTCGAACAGCGCCCGCTGTTCGGCAGACAGTTGTTCCGGGGTATAAGCGCTGATGCCCACGATAGGAATACCGCGATTGGGACCACGTTGGCTGCGTAATTGTTTAGCCAGCGCGGCACCATCAATGCCGGGCATTTGCAGATCCAGCAGTAACGCGTCATAAGGCCGCCTGAGCAGCTTTTGCAGCGCCCGTTCTGACGAATTGCACAGTTCATGTTGATAGCCGAGCTTGTCCAGCAGCGCCGCAAAGGCATCACTTACCGATTTGTTGTCATCAACTACCAAAATATGTTGCTGTTTTTGCAGCAGGCTCTGGTGGTGGTGAGGTCTTTCGTCCCGCTGTTCTTGATTGCTGACTTCAACCGGAATACTGACGATAAAGGTGCTGCCTTTTTTGGGCTCACTGTAGACGGTAATGCTGCCGTCGAGCAGCGTGACCAGCCCGTGGACAATCGCCAGTCCCATACCGACGCCGCCATACTGCCGGGTATGCGACTGATCAAGCTGGGTGAAGGGCTGGAATATCTGGTCGATCATTTCCTTTTCGATGCCAATGCCGGTATCAGTGACCTCAATAATCAGTGAATTGCCGCTAGTCTGGTGCCGTAGGCTGCTATACAGCGTGATGGTACCGCTTTCGGTATATTTGAATGCGTTGGTCAGCAGGTTGACGATAATCTGTCTGATGCGCAGTGGGTCGGAATGTATCTGCAGATGGCCGCACTCCACTTCGCACAACAGCGTCACCTGTTCTTTCTGACTCAGCGTATTGATTTCATTCGCCGTTTCCTCGATCAGTCGCTGAACCTCGAAGGGAGCGATGCGCAGCTCCATCATTCCGCTGTCCAGATGGGCATAATCGGTCAGATCTTTCATCTGGCTTTCAATTTGCTGCGCGGCGATTTCCAGTCGTTGGAAGGTGTCCGCATGTTCGGCCGACACCTTGGTATTCACCAGCACATCAATGGCAGACATAATGCTCTGCAGCGAGGTGCGCAGTTCGTGACCAATGGCCCCCAGGAAGGCATTTTTGGTGCGAGTGGCTTTCTCTGCCTCAATCGCTTTGGCTTGCTGCCGGATGGTCAGGCGCTGCTGGCGCAGCACAATCAGGGTGATGGCGATCAGCGCGATCACCGAGAACATCACGATCACCAGACCATAAAAAATGATGTGTCGTTTTTCGATATAGTCTTCGTAGGCAGCGGTGCGCTGCTTCACTTCTGCGTGATCGGTCAGGTTGGCCATCTCAATCGCATAGGGCTTGATTTGCCTCATGGCCTGCGAAATAAGCGAGAAATCAATCTTTGGGCTGCTGAGCAAATGATCTATCTGATCCATTTTCTCGCGCATGTGCGTCACCACCTCGGGATAACCCGGTTCGGCGTACAGTGGCTGGGTGGATTCGGACACCGTTTCCAGCACATAAAAGCGAGAATAAAGGATTTCAAATTTAAGCCGCAGATCTTCGCTATCCACCTTCGGTGCGTTTTTCTGCTGTTCGACCAGCGTCTCAAACTCAGCCAGCTTGATGGAGAACTTGGCGATCGACCAGGAGTAATTCTCTTGGGTACCGGCGATAGCATACAGCCCCTTCTTTGACAGGGTTGCGCTGTAGTAATACAGCGTCACCGCAGAGGCAACCAAAAACAGTGCGGCAAAAATAGCCGGGATCGCCAGCCTGCTGTTGCTTTTAAACCCTGTGAGCTTCATTTGATCACTATCCTGTCCACTTGCCAGATAAAGCGTGAGTTGTAGAGCGGGGAATTCAACTCAGGCCCTGCGGCATCCCTGGGATAAACCAAAAACAGCGGGCCGAAGTTTCGGATCTTCAGCATTTCGCCATCCATCTTGTAGGCCAAAATCATATTGTATTTCTTGACGTCGGACAGCGGCACGTCGATGTAGTAATCATTCAGTGCATAAAATGTAAGCGTGCTGCCTTTGGCTCCGACACGCGCCAGAATGTCCGCCACGGCAACCCCTTCGAACTTTCTTTGCGGCGTCCAGGAGGTCGAGGTGGTGATGCTGCTCACCGGCATCGCCAGCAGTTGTTTATCGGTAAACAGATAGCTTTTCTTTACTGGGTCGGTGGTGTTTTGGATGTTGCCCGAAACTTCCAGAGTAAAACTCAGCGCGCTGGATTGGACGACCATCAAAGCAAAAAATGCCAACGTGATGTTTTTAAATAGCTTGAACAGCATCGGGGTTCTCCAGTGTCGCGGATGCTTACATGAGCTCCGCCTATTGATCAGGCAAAATAATGGCAGAAAATAACAGTTTGTGTTGAAGGGAATGGTAAAGAGCACGAAAAGAAAAGGCCAGGGGTACCCTGGCCTTAGACTGATGACAAACTTCATTCCTGCCCAGAGCGAGTAGAGGCCGATAAATAAAAATCAGGAAAATCAATTTATTGATTTTCGGCTGCTCACCACAAAGCAGGAAAACCACACTTTTTCCTGCTTTGTCAGCAACTTAAGGCCAGGGTTACCCTGGCCTTGGTTTGTTCTGATTTTTGCGCTTAGCGCATGGTGACAAATTCTTCCGCGGCGGTCGGGTGGATCGCGACGGTGTTGTCGAAGTCTTTCTTGGTGGCGCCCATCTTAATTGCCACAGCGAAGCCCTGTAGGATTTCGTCCATGCCGAAGCCGATACCGTGCAGGCCAACAATCTTCTCTTCCTGACCCACGCACACTAGCTTCATGCGGCACGGCTGACGGTGCTGCGTCACGGCGCTGTACATGGCGGTGAAGGAAGATTTATACACTTTCACGCTGTCCGCACCGAATTTCTCGATAGCTTCCGGCTCGGTCAGGCCGATAGTGCCGATTGGCGGGTGGCTGAATACCACGGTAGCGATGTTGCTGTAATCCAGGTGTTCTTCCGGCTTGTTGTTGAACAGGCGTTCGGACAGGCGGCGACCGGCAGCCACGGCAACCGGGGTCAGTTCAACGGCACCGGTGTTGTCACCTACGGCATAAATGCCCGCTACGTTGGTGTTCTGGTATTTATCGACGTCGATATAGCCATTTTCGTTGGTTTTCACCCCGGTAACGGCCAGGTTCAGGTTATCGGTCGCCGGTTCACGGCCGATCGCCCACACTAGGCTGTCGACGGTGAATTCCTTGCCGTTTTCCAACTGCAGTGTCAGGCTGCCGTCGGCGTTTTTAACGATGGCCTTTGGCACCGACTCGGTGTGCAGGCTTGGCCCTTCGGTGTTCATCACTTCGACCAGGGTTTCGACAATCATCGGATCGAAGCTGCGCAGCGGCGCGTGTTTACGCACGAACAGGTGCGTTTCGGCACCCAGCGCGTTCAGCACACCGGCGATTTCCACCGCGATATAACCCGCGCCCACAATGGCAACGCGTTTTGGCATCGCGTCCAAATCGAAAAAGCCGTCTGAGTCGATGCCATATTCTGCGCCCGGAATGTCCGGATGGCTTGGGCGCCCGCCGGTGGCGATCAGAATATGGTCGGCGGTGATTTTCTCACCGTTTACTTCAACCGTGTGGGCGTCGATAAAGCGCGCAAAGCCTTTGATCACGTCAACTTTGTTTTTGCCCAGCACGTTGTCGTAGGAATTATGGATGCGGTCGATATAAGCGGTGCGGTTAGCCACCAGCTTTTTCCAGTCAAAGGCGTTAACGGTGGTATCGAAACCGTAATCCGGGCCATACATGTGAATAGCCTCGGCGATTTGCGCCGCATGCCACATCACTTTTTTCGGTACACAACCCACGTTAACGCAGGTGCCGCCCAGTTCCTTGGCTTCAATCAGCGCGCATTTCTGGCCGTACATGGCTGCCCGGTTGACTGATGCGATGCCGCCGCTGCCGCCGCCAATTGCTAGATAATCGTAATGTTTGGTCATCTGGGATTTCCATGAATTGTGTGAATCGAAGAACGTAAGAGTTTAACGCCTGATGCAGGTTTGTCGCAAAGATTGCGCCGATAGTTGTGATAGATAACGGGTATAAAGGCGCGGCAGGCCGCGCCCCGGAAGCTTATTCCGGCACCACCCAGTTCACCAAATGGTGACCATGGCCCGACGGCACCAATATTTTGTGCAGCCATGGCAGCACGTTTTTCATCTGTTGTTCCAGCTTCCACGGCGGATTAATCACGATCATGCCGGAGGCCGTCATGCCGCGTTGGTCGCTGTCGGGTTTTACCGCCAGTTCGATCTGCAGAATATTGCGGATGCCGGTGGCTTCCAGCTCTTTCAGCATACGTTTGATCTGCTGGCGCATGACCACCGGATACCACAGCGCGTAAGTGCCGGTGGCAAAGCGCTTGTAGCCTTCTTGCAGGCCTTTGATCACGTCCTGGTAATCGGTTTTCATCTCGTACGGCGGGTCCATCAGGATCAGCCCACGGCGTGACAGTGGTGGCAACTGGGATTTCAACTGCTGGTAGCCATCGGCGCGTTGCACTTTGGCGCGATCGTCCTTCTGGAACTCGCTGCGCAGCAGTGGGAAGTCGCTCGGGTGCAGTTCGGTCAGGTGGATTTTATCCTGCGGACGCAGCAGCTGGCGGGCAATCAGCGGTGAGCCGGGGTAGTAGCGCAGCTTTTCGGTGCGGTTAAAGTGGTGCACTACATTCATGTAGGCCGCCAGTTCTTCTGGCAGATCGTCACGTTGCCACAGCAGGCCTATGCCTTCCAGGTACTCCCCGGTGCGTTCGGCGTGTTCACCGCTCAGCTGATAGCGCCCTGCGCCGGAGTGGGTATCCAGGTACAGGAACGGCTTGTCTTTTTCTTTCAGCGACTCAATGATCAGGCTTTGAACGGTGTGCTTGAGCACGTCGGCGTGGTTGCCGGCGTGGAAACTGTGGCGGTAACTTAACATGGCTTGTGGTAATTCCTTGTGCTCCCGACGGAGCGGGCTGAACAGAATAAAGGCTTATATTCTGCACAGTATAAACTGTCTGGGCGGGAAAAACCGGAATGCGTTACCACAGGTCCTCTATCAAGGAGCAGGACAATGACCGAGTCGGCTATTCTGGCTAACTATCCCGGCGCGTCGCGCTGGCAATTCGGCGACAGCCCGGCGCTGGCGGATGAGCTGCTGCAACGGGTGCTCGACGGCGACAAAACCGCAACCTGTGGTTCCTATGTCGCCTATCAACAAGAGAAATCACCGCTGGTTGGGGATTATAACGTGATCCTTAATGGCTGAGGTGAGCCCGCCTGTGTCATCAGAACGCTGTCACTGAAGCTGGTTCGTTTCTGTGATGTTACCGCCGAGATGGCTGCCAACGAGGGGGAAGGAGATAAAAGCCTGGCATTCTGGCGGCAGGAGCATCAGGCGTTTTTCGTCCGTGAAGGCAGCTTTGCGCCGGACATGTGGCTGGTGTTTGAAGAGTTTGAGCTGGTTGAAACGCTTTGAATCACAAGGAGAGAAAATGAGCTGCCTATTTCGCGATATGGCGTCGATCCCGTGCATGCCAAGCTGATCCCGATGTACGGCACCGCCGGGCTGGAGCACTGGCAGCCGATAGAGTCCAAATCGAGCAAATTTTTCGATCGTTACGAGGGGGATCTTTCTTCTCACGATGCCGCGCGCGCCGACTATGGGCATCTGGCCGCGCTGGCGGCGTAAATCCGCCAGCGCACAGCTTAAGGCACTATCTATCAACGCCCGGCCATTGATGTAAGAAGGTGAGCCGGTTCCCCTTTCAGTCACGTTTTACTCTGACATTACCGGCGCTAAATCGGTGAGAGAACCGTTTTAATACCTTCGTCTGTGGCCAGACTAACTCAGGTTGACACTCCACCAACGAACCCGGATGGAGCTTTAAATCCTCTCTTAAAATTCACGCATAACGACAATATATCCGTTAAAGCCAACGGAACATTCATTGTTGTTAACTATAGCGGAACCAATAAAAGTATTATGTTTCCCTGCTGTGTTTTCGTAAGTGTACTTAATGATGAGATTCCGTGGGTTATCGTTTTGGTAAATGGAAATAAGCTCTTTATATTTAACGAAGGTGGTTTCTTGTGCGTCTTTTTTAGCTAGCTGCATAGCCAGTAATATATTGACTGGTTTGTTGTCGAGAAGTTCTAACTTGGTTTTTTTGGCAACTATTGATTCCTGTTTAACCCCCATTTCATCAATCATTGCATCGTAAACAGGGCGTTCTACTGCTGAGCCAACAACGACGCATGGGTGTTTCTCCATGGCCGCTGATGAGAGAGAAAGTAAAAGGAGTGAAGAGGTTAATAAATTTTTCATTTTACAATCAACTCTCTGTCGCCACTATTCCATATTTCACTTCTGTATTTTGGATTGGCGACGATACATCCTTGTGAGGCTTTGCCTGGGTTTTTCAGGCTATCACCGTGGATTTTAAAGGCATCGCGATTGCACATATTGCTGGTGCTGGTTGGGGTTAAGGGAAGCGTATATTTCCCAGTGTTTATTGAAGTGTAAGGTGCTCCAATTTTATACCGCCCTCTCGGCAACGGGCCTTTGTTTTTCAAACATTCAAATTCAGGGTTGTTTTGATAACCCACAGCACCAGCATATTGTGCATAAAATTTTAATTCTCCATTTAAAGAAAATTTTCTTGTCCTAACCTCATAAATCCATGCCATGTTAATTCCTTTTTGTTTTTCAAATTTATATCATTAAATTTAATTTAACTTATTGAATAAATCAGTTTCATTTTTTTTAGCACAGTACATCACCAGGTTTATTGTGTTACGTCACATTTTTACTTTTTTTGAGAGAGCTTGAGCAGGTTATTCTTCGGGGAAAGTGGTAACAAATAAGGGGTAATGTCCACAGTCAGCTGTCATCAAGCGGTTAAATGTGGGTTCTCACCCATTGATTTTCCTGCTGCTTGGCTCCATGTTAGATATTCATACGTATTTTAAGGCCTGCCCGCTGCGGCGGGCCCCAACGCTAATCAGGACTGCCCTATGACAAATCCGTTGCTGACCCCGTTTTCCCTGCCACCGTTTTCCGCCATTCGCCCAGAAGATATCGTGCCTGCGGTGCAATCCGCGTTGGCCGATTGCCGCGCTGCGGTAGAGCGCGTTATCGCGCAGCCGGGACCGTTCACCTGGGATAACCTGTGTCAGCCGCTGGCGGAGTCTGACGATCGCCTGTCGCGCATCTGGTCGCCGGTGGGGCATTTGAACTCGGTAAAAAACAGCCCGGAACTGCGCGCCGCCTATGAGCAGGCGCTGCCGTTGCTGTCTGAATACGGCACCTGGGTAGGGCAACATGAAGGCTTGTACCAGGCTTATCGCAGCCTGAAAGAAGGGGCCGGGTTCGAAAAGCTGACTGCACCACAGCGCAAATCGGTAGAAAATGCGCTGCGTGATTTTGAGCTGTCAGGTATCGGCCTGTCGCCGGAAAAACAGCGTCGCTACGGCGAAATCGTCGCGCGTCTGTCCGAACTGGGTTCTACTTACAGCAACAACGTGCTCGATGCCACCATGGGCTGGAGCAAGCTGATTACCGATCAAGCCGAGCTGAACGGCCTGCCGGAAAGCGCGCTGGCCCAGGCGCAGGCGATGGCGCAGGCCAAAGAGCAGGACGGTTGGCTGCTGACGCTGGATATGCCGAGCTATTTGCCGGTACTGACCTACGGCGACAACCGTGCCCTGCGTGAAGAGATGTATCGCGCCTTCGCTACCCGCGCCTCCGATCAGGGGCCGAATGCCGGCGAGTGGGATAACAGCGAAGTGATGGCAGAAACGCTGGCACTGCGCCACGAATTGGCCCAACTGCTGGGCTTTGACAGCTATGCCGACAAATCGCTGGCGACCAAAATGGCGGAAAACCCGGAGCAGGTGCTCGGTTTCCTCAGCGATCTGGCCAAGCGTGCCCGTCCGCAGGCCGAGCAGGAGCTGGCACAGCTGCGCGCCTTCGCCAAACAGCATTACGGTGTGGATGAGCTGGAAGCCTGGGACATTACCTATTACGGCGAAAAACAGAAACAACACCTGTTTTCGATCAGCGATGAGCAACTGCGCCCGTACTTCCCGGAACAGCGGGTGGTGGAAGGCTTGTTCGAAGTGGTCAAACGCATTTACGGCATCACCGCCAAAGAGCGCAAGGATGTTGATACCTGGCATCCAGAGGTGCGCTTCTTTGACCTGTTCGACGCCAACGGCGAACTGCGCGGCAGTTTCTACCTCGATCTGTATGCACGTGAAAACAAGCGCGGCGGGGCGTGGATGGACGACTGCGTCGGCAGCCTGCGCAAGGCCAACGGCGAGTTGCAAAAGCCGGTCGCTTACCTGACCTGTAACTTTAACCGTCCGCTGGGCGACAAACCGGCACTGTTCACCCATAACGAAGTGACCACGCTGTTTCACGAATTTGGCCATGGTCTGCACCATATGCTGACCCAGATCGACACCGCCGGCGTTTCCGGCATCAGCGGTGTGCCATGGGATGCGGTCGAACTGCCAAGCCAGTTTATGGAAAACTGGTGCTGGGAGCCGGAAGCACTGGCGTTTATTTCCGGCCACTATCAAAGTGGCGAGCCATTGCCGAAAGAGATGCTCGACAAGCTGCTGGCAGCCAAAAACTACCAGGCGGCGCTGTTCATTCTGCGTCAGTTGGAATTCGGCCTGTTCGACTTCCGCATGCATGCCGAATACAGCCCGGAAAAAGGTGCACAGGTCCTGCCAACGCTGGCGGAAGTGAAAAAAATGGTGGCGGTAGTGCCTTCACCAAGCTGGGGTCGTTTCCCGCATGCTTTCAGCCATATCTTTGCCGGGGGCTACGCGGCTGGTTATTACAGCTATCTGTGGGCGGAAGTGCTGTCGGCCGATGCCTATTCACGCTTTGAGGAAGAGGGGATTTTCAACGCTGAAACCGGTAAATCCTTCCTCGACAACATCCTGTCGCGCGGCGGTTCGGAAGAGCCGATGGAACTGTTCAAACGCTTCCGTGGCCGTGAGCCGCAACTGGATGCTATGCTGCGCCATTACGGTATTAAAGGATAACCCCACCGGTGAGCGTGTGTTTATTGTGTGAAGAAGGCGCCGACCCCGGCGCCTTGTCTATTCTGGCGCAGCGCTGGCAGTTAACTTCGGACGACGAGGCGCTGATGGCGCTGGTGTTGACGCCCGAACGGCTGGAGCTGCGCAAGCGTGACGAACCCAAACTCGGGGCGATCTACGTCGATTTCGTTTCCGGCACTATGGCCCATCGGCGCAAATTTGGCGGTGGGCGCGGTGAAGCGGTGGCGAAGGCGGTCGGCATCAAGGGCAGTTACCGCCCTGACGTGGTGGATGCTACTGCCGGTCTGGGGCGCGATGCTTTTGTTCTGGCGTCTCTGGGCTGCCGGGTGCGGATGCTGGAGCGGAATCCGGTGGTGGCGGCATTGCTGGATGACGGCCTGCAGCGCGGCTATCTGGACGCGGAAATCGGCCCATGGTTGCGCGAACGTATGACGATGTTGCATGCCTCCAGCCTGACGGCGTTGGGTGATATTGAGCCCCGGCCGGAGGTGGTGTACCTCGATCCGATGTACCCACATAAGCAGAAAAGTGCGTTGGTGAAAAAGGAGATGCGGGTGTTCCAGTCGCTGGTGGGCAGCGACGATGACGCCGATGGCCTGCTGGAGCCAGCACGCCGCCTGGCGACCAAGCGCGTGGTGGTGAAACGCCCGGATTATGCCCCGCCGTTGGCTAACGTACAGGCGCATGCGGCATCGACGACCAAGAGTCACCGTTTCGATATATACATGCCCTATCCCCTTCATACTTGACGCTATATCTGTGTTGGCTGCATTACTCGGCCCGTCCATGGGCCTCTCCCCTTAACGGGGCCAACGCAAGCGTTGTTCAAATCTGTTCCTGACAGATTTGTTGCGCGCCCCATTCACTTACTTGAGTAAGCTCCTGGGGACTTACAAACTTGCCGCCTTGATACAACGCCAATTATTTAGGGCATAGAGGGCTAAATAGGGAGGTATTCATTGATCTACCTCCCAATTTTATTTTTTACCTTGCAAAGGTACTGGCAAGCTTGTGTTCCAGATCGCATGATTCCTGTTCGTTTCCCTTCCTATAATTAAATAAATAATGAAAAAAACACTCCTTGCTGTTTTGCTTTGCCTGGGTACCTCTGCGATGGCCTCTGAACCTGTCAATATCACCATTCTTGGCACCTCTGATCTGCACGGCACCTTTGTGCCCTGGGATTATTCTACCGACACCGCCAATCTGGCCGGTAGCCTTAGCCAAATTGCCACTCAGGTGCATCAGGTGCGCGCCCAGCAGCCGAACGTGATCCTGGTCGATGCCGGTGACACCATTCAGGGCAACTTTGTCGAGACCTTTAAAAATGACAAAACCAGCCCGATGATCCTCGGTTTTAACGCGCTGGACTATGACGTCTGGGTGATGGGCAATCACGAATTCGACTTCGGCCTCAAACCCCTTTCCACTTCACTTAACCAGTTCAAGGGCACGGCACTGGCCGGTAATATTCTGTGGGACAGCGGCAAGCCCTACCTGCCGGCGTATAAAATTATTGAACGCCAGGGGGTGAAAATCGGCATTATCGGCATGGATACGCCGATGACCGCTGAATTCGCCAAAGGCACTGATCGGGTGAAAGGGCTGAACTTTACCGATCCGGTTCAGGCGGTGAAGCAGGCTGTCCAGCAGATCCAGGGGCAGGTGGACGCTATCGTGCTGGTGGCACACATGGGGATCGACAACGAGAACCAGCGGCCGGGGACCGGCGTGGGCGATATTGCCAGGGCCAACCCGGAACTGGCGGCGATCGTCGCCGGGCATATGCACGTAAAAGTCGATAAAGAAGTGATCAACGGCGTAATCGTCACCGAACCGGACAAATATGGTCGCGCGCTGTCACGCATCGATCTTCAGTTTGAGCAGCACAACGGTAAGTACGTGCTGATCAACAAAGACAGTTACACCTACCCGATCAAAGGCATCGCCTCGGATAAAAAACTCGAAGAGATTTACCAGCCGTACCACAAGATCCTACGGGCCAATGCCAATCGGCCGATTGCCCAGCTCAGCGGCCAGGATCTGGTGCCGCCGGATGCGGTGAAGGGTATTCCGCAGGTGCATGTTCAGGATACCGGCATCAGCAAGCTGTATCAGGAAGCCGGGCATTACTATGCGCCGCAGGCGCAGGTGATCGCGTTGCAGATTGATAACGACCGGCCGAAACTGAACGTCGGTACCATCACCGCCAAGGACATTGCCTTCAACTACCAATATGCCGGTGGTGAAATCACCGTTTATCAGCTCAGCGGCAAAGAACTGAAGAAGTACATGGAATGGTCGGCGGGCTACTTCAATCAGCTGCATGACGGCGACGTGACCTACAGCTTTAACCCGCAGCGCCGCGCATCGAAATACTCGACCAATGATTTCTTCGATGGCGTGACCTACAAAATCGACCTGCGCCAACCGGCCGGGCAGCGCATCCGTGACCTGCAGATGGCCGACGGCACGCCGGTGACCGACAGCACGCCAATCCGCCTGGGGATGAACAGCTATCGTATGGGGCACCTGACGCAAAAAGGCGGCGCGCTGGAAGGCATGCAGTTCCCGGTGCTGTCTGACAGCAAGGTGGAATATGGTGAAGAGGCCGGTACCATCCGCAATCTGACCATTCGTTATCTGACCGAAGTGAAAAAAGGCCAGTATCAGGGGCAGGCGGTGCAGCGCTGGCAGTTGGTCGGTTTGGAGGGTTATGATCGTGAGCGCAAAATCGTCGAAAAACTGCTGAACGACGGCAAAATCAGCGTGCCCACCAGCGAAGATGGGCGTTACGGCAACGTGGCGTCATTCAACGTGAAAGGGTTGCTGCTCAGCGAGCCGAAGGCACGTCAGAAGCAACAGGCCGCGCTGCAGGCGCAGTTGAGTGCCGCCAGCGATCCGCTGGTGAAAAAGCGTTTGAGTGATCAGTTGGTGATTATTGAGGCGATTAACAAGGCTTGATAATGATTACGGGCTCGGCATGTGAATGCTGAGCCCTTACTACACCGATTAACGTTAATGCCCCTGCAGTAAACGCTTGCCGACATCACCGCCCGGGTGAACCGCCAGCAGCGTTTCCTTGTTGTAGCCACTGCGCTCCATCAGGCAGGCACAGGCCGCGTCGAAAATTGCCAGAACCAGCACGATAGACGTAGTTGCCAGCATGTTCAGCGGGTCTATCTCATTTTCTACACCTGTTCTTATCACCAATTGCGATGCTTGAGCGATCGCCGAGCCCGGATTCTCCGTCACGCCAATCAGTGGCACGCCCTTGGCCTGCAACGTCGGCAGTAGTCGGGTCAATTCGTCGGAATTGCCGCCGCGCGAAATCAAAATCATCAGATCATCAGCGCGCAAAAAGCCCAGATCGCCGTGCGCCGCGTCGGTGGCATTCAGGTAAATAGCCGGTCGTTCCACGCAGGCCAGCATATGGGCAACCTTGCGTGCCGCGATGCCGGAAGTGCCAACGCCGGTGACCACAATTTTACCCCGACACTCCGCCAGCAGGGTCAGCAGCCGTTGCCAGGTCTGTGGGTCGATGCGTTGCCCCAATTGTGCCAGCTCCCGGCTGTAGATTTCCCAGGCCTGCGTTGCCCGTTGCCAGTCCTGCTGCATCAGGCGTCCTCCTGCATCAGTTGGCGGTATTTCATATGGTCGTTATACAGCTCATGGAACACGCGGTATTTACGATCGTAATAGCGTTTAATCTTGTTGGTCTGCGGCGTCACGGTTTTACCGATACGACTCATGGCACTCATCGCTTCCGGCAGGCTGTCGAACACCCCGGCCGCCACGGTGCCCATCATCGCGCCGCCCAACAGCATCGCCTCACTCTCTTCCGGCAGCAGCATGGCACAGCCGGTGGCATTGGCATGTTCCTGCACGAAAATCGGGTTCTTGGTGCCACCGCCGCTGGCCATGATGGTATCGATGCTGTAACCGCTTTGATTCATGGTTTCGATAATATGGCGGGTACCGAGCGCGATGGCCTGGATGGTGGCCAGATAGTGCAGCGCCATGTCTTCCGGGGTGCGTGACAGCTTCAGCCCGGTCAGGGTGCCGGTCAGCGTCGGATTGGCACGCGGCGAGCGGTTGCCGTGGAAATACGGCAGCATATGAATGTCTTTGGTCAGGTAGGCAATATCCTCCGGCTCGCCGGCCATACGGCGCAGCAGAGCGTTCAGCACCTCATAGATGGTCAGCCCCTGGGTTTTTGCCTGCGCCAGCAGCTCTTGATAACAAGGATGTGACTGGATGATGTGGTCAATCAGCGCGCCGGTGGCGGACTGGCCGCCTTCGTTCAGCCAGTATTCCGGCAGAATGGCCGAGTAATACGGCCCCCACACGCCGGGGATAAAGCGTGCGGTGCGCGACATCGCCATATGACCGGTCGAGGTGCCGCCGATCAGGGCAACGCGGCGATTAAAGTCTGCCACTTCACCGGAAGCCCCGGTAGCCCCCAGCGTGCCGAGAGTACCGGCGTGGGCATCAATGATCGACACGCTAACCGCGGTGCCGGCAATCAACCCCATCTCACTGGCGGCGCGCTGGGTCAGGCCGTGACCCAGCGGCTCACCCATCATTTTGACGTCGCTGCCAATTTTGGCGGCATCGTGTTCCAGTACGTCTTCCAGCCCAATCTGTTTGAAATAGCTTTTGTCCCAGCGCTGTTCATGGCCGAGATAAGTCCATTTGCACACCGTTGAACACAACGAACGGGTGGCGTCCTGAGTGGCGCGCCAGGTGAGGAAGTCCGGCAGGTCAAACAGGTAACCGGCGTTGGCCCAGGTGGTCGGCATATGCTGCTTCAGCCACAGCATTTTGGGGGTCTGCATTTCAGGTGAGATGATGCCGCCGACGAAATCCAGCACCCGATGTTTGGTGGCGTTAATGCGCTCGGCCTGGGTGATGGCCCGGTGATCCATCCACACGATAATGTTCTGTTCGGTACGGCCGGAAGGGCTGATGGTCAGCGGCTTCCCCTCTTTGTCCAGCACCACCAGCGAACAGGTAGCGTCGAAGCCCAGCCCTTTGACCTGAATAGGGTTGATGTCGGCCTGATTAACCGCATCGCGTACCGCGTTGCACACTGCCTGCCAAATATTGTCCGAGGACTGTTCAACAAAGTCGGCCTTCGGCCGATATAGGTCGATAGACCGGCTGGCCTGCCCAACCATATGGCCGTTGAGATCGAATACCCCAGCGCGCGCACTTCCGGTGCCGACATCTACGCCAATAAAATAGCTCGCCATTATTTTCTCCTAAAGGTTGTGTCCCGCAATTGTTCGTGAGCGCTGCTGGCGGTCATTTAAGCGCGAAGCAAGGCGTGAACCGTGAAGTTTGGTGGACCCAAATAAACGGTGAATAACGATGCAGCGCGCTTAAACGGCCCCAGCCCGAAGGGACGCGCCCCAAAAAACCGCCCCCTACGTTGTCAGGCTTGGACATAGGCCCGCTATGCCCTGCACCTTCCGCCTTGATTGCGGGATTTTGGGTCTGCGTCGGCACCACGTTCAATTCCGGGGCGCAACCTACACTTTTCGATTCTGTAACGCGATAAACAAGATCAACACCGCGCCCCACAGGGCCATGGTCAGATAGCTGCTGACGCCCAGCAGGTTGAGGCCGCTCTCCAGCATTTGCAGCACAATCAGTGCCAACACCAGACCCAGTACCCGCCCAAATCCGCCGTCCGGGTTAATCCCACCCAGCACCGAGGCCAGAATGGTCACCAGCAAATAGGATTCGCCATAGCCGGCTTTGGCCGAGTTGAATTTGGCCATCATCAGCAATGCCGCACCCCAGCCGAGCAGGGCGGATAGTACATACACCGCGATTTGCACCCGGGCGGTGTTTACCCCGCTGAAACGGGTAGCCTGCTCGTTGGAGCCGATTAAATACAGGCTGCGCCCCAGCGTGGTGTGTTCCAGCAATAGCCACAGCCCCACCGCGACCAACAGGAACAGCAGCAGCGCCACCGGAATGCCGAGTAGGCTGCCGTTGCCGAGATACTGAATCGCTGCCGGGAAGCCGGAGATCACCGCGCCGTTGGACAACAGAATGTTCAGGCCGGTGATCAGCGTCATGGTACCGAGTGAGGCGAGGATCGGCGAAACCCCGACCCAGGCGACCAGCGCCCCATTAAGTGCGCCAATGGCGACGGCGACCAGCAACCCGGCTAGTAGCGCCAGCACCAGAAACAGCGGTTGAGCCGGATGGCTGACGATAATTGCCGCCATCACCAGCGAGCAGGCGTTGGCCCCGGCGATAATCGACAGGTTGATGCCGCCGGTGAGCATGGTAATGCCCATGCCGAGTGCCAGCATACCGAGGATCGGTAACTGCGAGGCGATCGACTGGAAATTACCGAGGCTAAAGAAGCGCGATCCAAGCAGTCCGGCGAACAGCAGTGCCACGACGATAATGATCGCGCTTTGCAGACGGATGATCCGATCGCTTGGGATCAGACGGGTTAACTGGGTCATGTCATAGCTCCTTGGCCAGCTTGCGTTTTTCATTCCAGGCGGTGCTGCTGATGCTGATTAAAATGATCGCGCCGCTGAACACCTGGTGCCAATAGGCCGATACGCTAAGCAGCGTCAGACCGTTCTGCAGGAAGGCCAGCAGCACCACGCCCAGCAGCGTACCGGTCAGTGAGCCGCGGCCGCCGGTCATGCTGGTGCCACCGAGTACCACCGCCGCCAGCACCGTCAGTTCGAAGCCGAGCAGGGAGTTGGGCGCTACCGATTGAGTGATCTGCGCCTGCACCACGGCGGCAATGCCCGCCAGAATGCCCATGTAGCCGTAAACGTAGAAGTGCAGTCGCAGCAGATTCAACCCCAGGCGCGATGCCGCATCGCGGTTGCCGCCCATGGCGAAAATCTGGCGGCCAAGACGGGTGAAGTTCATCAGTACGCCGGTGACGATAATCACCGCCAGCAAGCACAATAGCGGCAGCGTCAGGCCATAGTCATAGCCGTCGGCACCCTGGAACGAGAACCAACTGATGCCATCCATAAACCAGTCGGGGAAACCGTACAACCAAGTGCCGTTGGTGGCGTATACCAGCAGGCCGTAGAACAGGTTCAGCGTGGCGATGGTGATGATGATTGCCGGCACCTTCAGCCAGTAGACCAGAAAACCGTTCACCAGCCCGAGCAGCAGGCCGACGCCTATCGCCAGAACGAACGCCAGCGGGAAACCGCCGCCGTGCTGGATCACCCAACTGGCCATCACGTACTGGGCGATAGCGGTGATCGCCGGGAACGAAATGTCGATGCCACCGGCAATCAGTACCACGAACAGACCACAGGCGAGAATGCCGAGAATGGCATAGCTGGTGGCGACGTCGGTCAGGTTGCCCAACGTCAGAAACTCGCTGGTACCAACGCTCAGGCCGATGGCCAGCAGCAACACCAGCAGGCCAAGATAAAACTCGTGCCGCCCAGCCAGGCGGGCCAGTAAAGACTTATCCATTCACCACCTCGGCGATCTGTTGTTCGGTACTCTGGTGCGGCGAAAACTCGGCGATCAGCTCGCCCGTGCGCATCACCAACACCCGATGGCTGTTGTAATAGGCTTCCGGGATCTCGTCGCAGATCATCAATACCGCCATGCCGAGCGCCGCCAGATCTTTGGCGATCTGGTAGATCCCCTCTTTGTTGGCGATATCTACCCCGACGGTCGGAGAGTCGAGGATCAGGATCTTCGGCTGCGTGGCGACCCACTTGGCGATAGCGATGCGCTGGGCGTTGCCGCCGGACAGGGTTTTGACCGGTAGCGCGCTGTCGGAAACCTTAATGTTCAGATCGCGGATTAGCCGGTTAACCAGTTCGCTGGCTTTGGCATGATCCAACAGTCCGAGCGGGGTATGCAGCTGATCAAACACGGTGACAATGGTGTTGTCGTAGATCGACTGCTCCATGATCAACCCCTGCGTCAGACGATCTTCCGACACATAGCCGATGCCCTGGCGTACCGCTTCACGGTTGTTATGCAGCCGCACTGGCTGGCCGTCGATCCTGATTTCACCGCTGTCAGGGCGGGTCATGCCGAACAGGCTGAGGCACAGCTCGGTGCGGCCTGAACCCAGCAAGCCGACGATCGAGACGATCTCGCCGCCGTGCAGTGACAGATTGATATTCTGATATTTTCCGCGTCGGTTGAGATTACGCACTTCGAGCAGCGGCGCACTCTCGGTAGCGGGTCGTGGGGGTAACTGGCTGTAGTGGAAGCGTTGGCCGGTCATCAGGAACGCCAGTTCATGGCTATCGAGTTCACTGGCCGGGAAAGTGCCGACCAGCTTGCCGTCGCGCATTACGCTGATACGGTCAGCGACCTCCATCACCTCGTCCAGCCGGTGGCTGACAAACACCACGCAGATACCCGCCGCTTTCAGCTCGTTGACTACCCGCAGCAGGCCGTCGACCTCCTGACGCGTCAATGAGGCGGTAGGTTCATCCATAACCACTAGCCGCGCTTCGGCAGCGATGGCGCGGCAAATCGCCACCAGTTGGCGGTCGGCAATCGACAGCTTTTCAACTTTCTTGTCGGGATCGATATGCACGCCGACGCGCGCCATGGCATCCAGCGCGGTCTGGCGCATCACCCGTTTGCGTACCCAGAAATGGCCGCCGGGCAGGTAGCGGTGAATGGCAATATTTTCCGCCACCGTCAGATTAGGGAATAACGACAGATCCTGATAAATCACCTGAATGCCGTAATAACCCGATAGCTGCGGCGTCAGGGAATGAAAGAGTTTGCCTTCCAGCGAAATATTGGCACCTTTTTCCGGCTGATAAACACCGGAAATAATTTTAATTATGGTGCTTTTGCCACAGCCATTTTGTCCGGCCAGGCAGTGCACTTCGCCAATATTCAGCGTCAGGTTGATCTGGTCCAGTGCCAGCACGCCTGGAAATTTTTTACTGATATTTTCCAGACTGATAAATGCGGTGGATGTGGTCATAGCGGTAACCTGTGCAGGTTTTTATTATCGTCGGGCGCGGTGGGCTGCGCGCCGACGTTATTTAATTAATTTCCCGGTGTGGCGTAATCAATCCTACCCTATGAATTTCAAGCTGCAGCTGGCGCCTAGCTCACTCATCCCCAGGCGCTTACTTTAGTAAGTCACTGGGGTGATTGAGTGCAGGTAACAACGCTGTAGCTTGAAAGGCGACGGGTAAGGTTAGAAGCCCAGTGATTTGGCATTATCTTTGGTGACTTCAAGAATTTTATTAAACCGAATCACTTTCTTATCCATATCGACGTCGGCTTTACCCAAACCCTCAATCGACAAGTCTTTGGTCACTTCCTTGCCCTGTAGCAGTTGGTCGGCGACTGTCACCAGCGCGTAGCCAGCGTCTTTCGGATCCCACAGCAGCGCTTTCTTGATGTCGCCGCGCATCAGATAAGGGGCGGCCTGCGCCGGCATGGCGATGCCGACCACGGCAATCTTGTCCTTGGCGCGTTTCTTGGCGACCGCCTGACCGGCACCAATCGGGCCGAGGGAGCCAAAACCGATAATGCCTTTCATCTGCGGGTAAGTTTTCATCAAATCCAGCGTGGTGGCGTAGGATTTATCGATGCTTTCCGCTACCGGCAGACGTGACGTCACTTCGAACATGTCCGGATATTTGGCTTTCTGGTATTTGATGGCGGAATCCGCCCAGGCGTTGTGCAACGGTACGGTCAGCGAGCCAACGTAAATGGCGTAGCCACCTTTGCCGCCCATGTCTTTTGCCAGTTCATCGACGTTGGCCTGCGCGTACTTCTCGCTGTCGATGGTTTCGATATCCCACTGGCCAATCTGCTGGTCCGGCGATTCATGGGTCAGCACCACGATGCCTTTCTCACGTGCCTTCTTCAGCACCGGCTCCAGCACCTTGGCGTCGTTCGGCACCACGATGATGGCGTTAACGTTCTTGGCGATCAGGTCTTCAATCACTTTGACCTGTGCGGCGGGATCTGGGGTCGCAGGTCCGGTCTGATAGGCATTCACGTCGAGCTTTTTCGCTGCGTCGTTAACACCGATTTCCATACGGTTGAACCAGGGAATGCCGGTCACTTTAGCGACCACGGCAATCTCGAACTTTTCAGCAGCCAAGGCAGGTGTTGTCGATAACATGCACGCAGAAACCACACATGCATTTAATAATGCGAGGTTAAATTTCATTTCGCTGTACCTTTTTATCTGTAGGGGTGGTTGATTTTCCACCTGGGCAGATTACAAAGGAAAGGAAGAGGGGGCGTAACCCGAATTGGAAAACTGTGATCTGTGCACATTGAGGTAAAATTATGACGGTTTTAATGTTAATTAAATGTTTTTTAATTTTTTGGTAGTAATTTTACCACCTAAAAACACCAATAAATTAACAATATAAATCAAATATGTTTACATAAGTTAAACAACTCAATTGGGGGTACGCAGATCTCTGGGGGTAAAAATGCCGACTTGAGCGCCGGCATGGAAGCATTTTAATGATGTGTGAACAAGATCACCCTATACGGCGCTTACAACACGCCCTGTGCCAGCATGGCGTCGGCAACCTTGACGAATCCAGCGATATTGGCACCCTGCACGTAGTGAGTTTGCTTGCCCTCACCGCCATATTCCACGCAGGCTTGATGAATATCCGCCATGATATGTTGTAAACGTACATCCACTTTTTCCGCTCGCCAGCCGATGCGCGCAGCATTCTGCGCCATCTCCAGCCCGGAGGTGGCCACTCCACCGGCGTTGGCGGCTTTGCCCGGCGCGAACAGAACGCCGGCATCCAGGAACGCATCAGTCGCCTGAATGGTGGTCGGCATATTGGCGCCCTCGGCTACGGCTTTGACCCCGTTGCGGATCAGCGTTTGTGCCGCTTCCAGATCCAGCTCGTTTTGAGTAGCGCACGGCAGGGCGATATCTACCGGGACGCTCCAGGGCTGCTGGCCGGCCAGATAGGTCAGGCCGCGTTCACGGGCATAGTCCTCTACCCGGCCATAATGCTGGTTCTTGATCTCTGCCAAATGGGCCAGTTTCTCGGTAGTGAAACCGGCCTCATCGACCAGCGTACCGCCTGAGTCAGAGACGGTGATCACCCGTGCATCGAGTTCCAGCGCCTTTTCAATGGTGTACTGCGCTACGTTGCCGGATCCGGAAACCGCCACCCGCATGCCTTCAAAACCCAACCCGTGACGTTGCAGCATGGCATCGGTGAAGTACACCAGGCCATAGCCGGTGGCTTCAGGGCGGATCAGACTGCCGCCGAATGACAGGCCCTTGCCGGTAAATACACAGGCTGTGTTGTTGGACAGCTTCTTCATCATGCCGCTCATAAAGCCGACCTCACGGCCGCCGACGCCGATATCCCCGGCGGGTACGTCGGTGTCTGGCCCCAGATGGCGGTACAGCTCGGTCATCAGCGACTGGCAGAAACGCATGATCTCCGCCTGGCTTTTGCCCTTCGGATCAAAGTCTGAACCGCCTTTGCCGCCGCCCATTGGCAGCGTAGTCAGTGCATTCTTGAAGGTCTGCTCGAAGCCGAGGAATTTAAGAATCGACAAATTGACCGACGGATGAAAACGCATGCCGCCTTTATAAGGCCCAATCGCGGAGTTGAATTGCACACGCCAGGCGCGGTTGACCTGCACCTGGCCGCGATCGTCTACCCAACTGACGCGGAATTGGATGGTTCGCTCCGGTTCCACCAGACGTTCCAGCAGGGCATATTCGCGGTAGCGCGGATTACGTTCAATAAACGGCCACAGCGAGGAGAAAACTTCTCTTACCGCCTGCAAGAACTCAGGTTGATGAGGATTTTGCTGTTGTAATGAGGACAAAAATGATTCTACCGATTCCATGGTTAACTCCTTGTAGCATTGAATTTCCCCCACCATTTTTATAGCTATAGGTTTAGGTAAAGCGTGGGGAATGATGTTGTGTCTTTAGCGACTATATCACCGGAGGGCGGTTGATTATCAAGCGATTAATGATGGCGGCAGAATGAAAAACGCCCGCAGCAGCGGGCGTTGGGGAATTTAGTTGGTGGGTGCTTACTTATTTTTCGGCTTTTTCATCTTCGTCGCGCAGTGGCACAATCAGCATGTCGATGTGCACGGTGTTGATCAACTGACGCGCGGAGGACATCAACTTGCTCCAGAAATCTTGATGGTGGCCACACAGAACCAGGTCCATATCGTATTTCTTGATAGCGTCGACCAGTACCTGCGCCAAATCGCCACTGCCACTCAGGGTTTCGGTAATCGGATAGCCGGCATTTTGTGACAGCTCGGTCAGGGCATGGTGGGTTTCTTCCGAGATACGTTTTTGCATATCGCCGAGATTAACGTCGATCAGGCCGGTATACAGGTCGGAATAGTTAACATCTACGTGGATCAGGGAAACTTTGGCGTTATACGGACGCGCCATAGATACGGCTTTCTCCACCAGGATTTTACTTTCCGGGGACAGGTCTACCGCGATCAGAATGTGTTTATAAGCCATGAGAATACTCCTTCCATATAATGCCGATTAAAAGCTTAGCAGGCATTCAGCGTACCAGCCTGGGGCTTTAGGTTTCATTTTATCATTCAGTTAACGCAATGATATGTTGAGGCGATCACACTGCATCGCATCAAAAAATCTCTTTATTTCAACCCGGTCAGTTTTACACCAGCCAGCTGGAAAACCCTATCGCTCGTGGTGCTATTGGCGTGTTGACCGCTTGAAATATAAGCATTCTTAAACAGAGTATAGTCCCAAATGCCCCATAGGGCTGGAGAAAAGGCTCGGTGGGCCATTGAGCTCGGTAATCAGTTATAACTAATGAGTAGCTGACAAATCGGTGGGGTGCGGTAAATTTTATCTACTGCTCAGGCCAGTTTGCGTTTCATTAACCTACAATAATGAATATGGGCCTTATCATTACTCCACTGAGTGAAACCCTGCGTTGAGTTTCTGCGTGGCGAGGGTTGGCTTTCAGTGGCGGTGGGTTATGCGCGGCCTGTGCGGTGCCAAGGGGATCGGAGCGGTAGGCTCCCGCAGTAATGGGTATAGAGGTAGGGCAGTTGGACCCGGCGGAGCGCCGTGGATTACAATGCCTTGAGGAGGCAATCATGATCAGTACCGTCGCGCTGTTTTGGGCTCTTTGTGTGGTGTGTGTGTTAAACATGGTGCGGTATTACTCTTCTCTGCGCGCGCTGTTAGTGGTTTTGCGCGGCTGTGACCCGCTGCTGTACCAGTATGTTGACGGTGGGGGCTTCTTTACCGCCCACGGCCAGCCGAGCAAGCAGATACGACTGGTGCGCTATATCTTCTCGCAGCGCTATATCGAGCATCACGATCCGGAGTTTATCCGCCGCTGCGAACGGGTGCGCGGGCAGTTTATGCTGACTTCCGCCCTATGCGGGCTGGTGGTTATCAGCCTGCTGGCGTTGATGATCTGGTATTAATGCCGGCCTGTTTGCCCTGCAACAGATAAAGAAAAGGCGGCCACTTGGGCCGCCTCAGACTGATGACAAATCTCATTCCTGCCCAGAGCGAGTAGAGGCCGATAAATAAAAATCAGGAAAATCAATTTATTGATTTT